>CAZYQJ010000079.1:0-4031 GCA_964649925.1 uncultured Litorilinea sp. | reverse complement strand
TCTAGCGTCGCCACTACCGGGTCGGCCCCAGTCTGCAAGGTAAAAATGCTCCCGCTCGCCGCCAGTTCGGTCAGCGCGTCCTGCGCTACGGCCAGGTCCAAACCACTGTGACCGATCAGTTCGCTCGCCGTTACAAAGGGGTGGCGCGCCAGCGTCTGCAGCAAAATCTCGTCGGGTGTGCCCTGGGCCAGCGTTTGCAGCCGGTCCAGCACCACAGGGTCAAAGCGTCGCCAACGCCGTCGGGGATGGGGGTTCAGCACCGTTCCGCCGCCCAATGTGGCGCTAGGCGAAGGCAGCCGCAGGAGATAGCGGTCGCCTGCCGTCACCACCACGGGCCGCTCCAGCCGCAGTTGCAGCCAGCCCGAAGCGCCCGGTTCGATGCGGTCTGCGCCCAAGACGCGCACGCGTGCAGGGGTCTCGCTGGCCCCTGAAAAGAAGTCCACCGGCATATTGTGCACGATGGGTCTCAGCGCGTCAGCCAGCAGGTGAAAAGAGACATCCACCAGCAGCGTCGCTTGCAGCGTGCCCGGCAGCGCCACCACGTCGCCGCGGCGCACGTCATCCGTCCCCACGCCGGTGAGGTTAAGCGCCACCCGGCTGCCCGGATCGGCGCGCGTGATCGTCTGTTTATGAGACTGCATCCCGCGGATGCGCGCTGACTGCCCGCGCGGCAACATCGTGACGGCATCGCCCACAGCAAAGCTACCGTCGCTCAGGGTGCCGGTCACGATGGTGCCAAAGCCGCTCAATGTAAAGACGCGGTCAACCGGCAGGCGCGGGCGCGCCCGGTTGCGCCGGGGTGCGAGTTGCTCTAGCTGTGCGGCCAACGCCGCCCGCAGGGCATCCAGCCCATCCCGGGTCAGCGCGCTGACGCGCACGATAGCGCTCCCGGCGAAATCAGTGGGCTGCAACAACTCGGCAATATCCAATTCAACCAGGTCGAGCCATTCAGGGTCGTCTACCAGGTCTACCTTGCTCAACGCCACGACCAACGACGGCACGCCCAGCACATGGAGGATCGCCAAATGCTCGCGCGTCTGGGGCATCACCCCCTCGTCGGCGGCAATCACCAGCAGCGCCGCGTCGATGCCCCCCACGCCCGCCAGCATATTCTTGATAAAATCAATATGACCAGGCACGTCGACAATGCCAATACTCTCGACGTGCCCGGTCGGCAGCGGCAGATCCATCCAGGCAAAGCCCAGGTCCAGGGTCATACCGCGTAACTTTTCTTCTTTTAGACGGTCCGGCTCAATCCCTGTCAGCGCATGGACCAGGGCCGATTTACCGTGGTCTACATGGCCCGCTGTGCCGATCACGCGCATGGCTGGTTAGCCGCGGCCATTGCCGTTCTTCTGGTCTGTGGTCTCCCCGGTCACGATCCCGGTTGTGCGCCGTCCACCACCCCCGGCCACCTGGCTGGCGTAAAGCTCGGCATTGCGCCGTTGTCGCTGCCATTCTTCCTCAATCTGGCGCAGACGGTCATCGCGCCCCTTGAGCGCCACCTGCATCCCCTCCAGCCAGGATTGGGCCGTCGCCGAGAAATAGCTGCCGTAGGTCTCTTGCAGTTTCCAAAGGTGCTGGATCAACGCCTCATGCACCTTCAGGTCGTGGTGAATCGGCGGGAAACGCTCGACCACTTCACGGTTATACTTGTCCTGCTCGGACCATAGATGCTCCTGGCGCAGTTCGCTCTTGCGCCGCTTTTTCTCAAAGTCCTCGCGGAACTCGTCCATATCACGGCGGATGCGCTCCTCGGCCAGCCGCTGCAGTTCCTGCACCTGGCTCTGTTCGCGCAGGATCAAATCCTTGAATTCCTGCATCTCATGCACCGCCCGCCGTGAGACCTCAATCTGCTGGTGGAAATTCTGCACCCGCTCAAACGCCTGGTTGACCAGCGTCTTTTGCTCCTCGACGGTCTCTTTCCAGCGGTTGATCACCTGCTCCCGGTCGACGATGGTAGACCGTACCTTCTCCATAAACTCGACCTGCTGTTCGCGCAGCGATTCCACCGTGGGCGGCAACTTCTCAATCTCGCCGGACGTCTTGCGGATGCCTTCCTCCAACACGGGAATCCGCCCAGACACCGCTTCGACACGCTTAAACAATTCCACCGTTTCCTGCTGCAACTGGGCAATACGTTTGGTGTCGCTAGTGCGCTGTTCCGCCAGGAAGGGGATCTGGCGGGTGCGTTCCTCGATCTCCTTCGCCAACGCCCCGATCTGGTTGCGCACGCCCATGATCAACTCGGAGAGCCGGTTGTCCTCCACGGCGCGGATGTCAATCGACTCCTCCAGCCGGGTAATGCGCGGCAGTTCCTTACGCACCTCGCTGATCTCGCGGCTGAGCATCTCGCGGTCGGCCAGGCGGGCGCGTTCGGCCTCACGCAGCCCCTGCACACGGCTTTCCTCGATCCGCTCTACCAGCGTGGTCAATTCCAGTTTGGTGTTCTGAATGGCGTGTTCGATCTGCCCAAACTTGGTCAAATGCGCTTGCGTGCCTGCCAAGCGTTGCTCTAGTTCCTGAATACGCCGAGCCTGCTCGATGATATCGGCAGACTGGGCCTCAATACGCTGCTGGAGGCGGGCGATCTCCGCCCGGTCGCGACGATGCTCTTCATCCAACCAGTTTACCATCTGGGCAAGCTGTGCTATATCCATCAGTTCACCTTCATCTGAACGTTCTCACATGGCGCCGGTGCAACGATTATACCATCTTCCCAATCGCCCATCAAACAATTTGGGCACCCTCACCCGGCTTCATTCGCAGCGCAGCGTCCAAAGTCAAAACCGCCAAAGTTTGACCGAAGCGGCGTGACGCTGCTACAATCTTCATGCGATGTATGAGTAGCTGCGCAGGTCTCGCTCTTGTCCACTGTAAGGTACAAGTGCTCCGGTTCTTCACACCTTTGCTGGCCCACCGCTCGGGCGTCTTGGTTGGTACCAAAACGCAGGATTGATGAGTGCATTATGCAAATCGGCGTTGACGCGCGGCTAATTCACCACCAGCCAGCCGGCATCAGTAGATACACCAGCCACTTACTCAGGGCCGTTGCCAAAATCGATACGACCGACGAATTTGTCATCTTCCAACACCGGCGTCACCAGACCCCTGTGGTGGAACAAGCCAACTTTCGCCGCGCCACGCTCTTCGCCCCTGTGCATACCCGGCTCGAACAGTGGATGCTGCCCTTTGAACTGGCGCGCTTTCCGATGGACGTGCTGCACTGCCCCGACTTCATCCCGCCGCTCCACAGCGCCCTGCCCACGGTCATCACCGTTCATGACCTGGCTTTTCTGCACTGGCCCCACTTTTTGACCAAAGACAGCGCCGCCTACTACGGCCAGATCGACCGGGCGGTCAAACGCGCCGCGCACATCATCGTGCCCAGTGAAAGCACCCGCCAAGACCTGGTCGCCCAGTTGGGCGTTGAACCGGCCAAAGTCACCGTGATCTACGAGGCAGCCGACGAACGATTTATCCCGCTGCCGCTGGCCGACACCCGGCAATACGTGACCCAAAAATATGGCCTGCCGAGCGCCTTTGTCCTCTTCGTGGGAACCATCGAACCGCGCAAAAATGTGGACGGGCTGCTGCGTGCCTTTCACCACCTGCGCACCAAGTACGGCGCAAGCGATGTCGGCTTGGTGATCGCCGGAAGCCGCGGCTGGCTCTATGACGAAATGCTGGCGCTGATCCGTGACCTTCACCTGGAGGGCAGCGTCTTTCTGCTCGGCCGCGTGCCGGATCACGACCTGCACCGGCTCTATGTGGCGGCGCGCTGCCACGTTCATGCCGCCCACTACGAAGGGTTTGGGCTGCCCCCGCTGGAAGCGATGGCCTGCGGCACGCCCACCGTTGTCTCGAACGTCAGCAGCCTGCCCGAAGTCGTGGGCGACGCCGCGCTCCTGGTCGACCCGGCCAACTGGGAGGAGATCGCCGTTGCCATGCATCGCCTCCTGACCGACGACGCGCTGCACGCCGAACTACGCCTCAAGGGGCTTCAGCGTGCCCGCGGCTTTAGCTGGGAA
>CAZYQJ010000078.1:3305-12746 GCA_964649925.1 uncultured Litorilinea sp. | reverse complement strand
CGGTCTCTTCATATTCGCCGCTGTGCAGCGTCCGCACGCGGCCCTCGATGGGCAGCGTCGGGCCGTGGATGGCATCGGTCTTGCCGCCCACGCGCAGCGACACCGTCGCGCCGATGCCCGCCTGGACGCACGTCTGTACCGATTCCGGGTCAAAGATCGTGACCACCCAGCCGTCGGCCTTCTGCGCCAGCAGTTGCTCCAGGATGAAGGTCGAATCCGCCGCGCTGCCGCCGCCGATGTTATCGCCCATATCGAAGAGCGCGACCGGCGTCTGGCTGGCCTGCATCGCTTGGCGCACGGCTTCGGCGGCATTGGGCAGGTCGGGGACTAACTGGTCACGCGCCGCCCACATCATGTCGGCGATGCGCTGCGCGCTGCGCTCGGCCAGGTCGCGGTCACCATCCGCCACCACCACGACCGAAGGCCCCATATAGGGGACATCGGCGTATTGATACCCGGCGGCGACGCTGGCGGCGAGGATGCCCGGTTCGTTTTCCAGGTCGATGGCTGTCTGCATGATGGGCTGCATGGGCGGCAGGCTGGTGTTGTGGAAGGCGATGTTGAAGAGGACATTGGGTTTGACGATGGCTGTCACCGGCTTGACCTCGCCGCGGATGGTGCGCGCCAGCAGTTCGGCGGCCTGCAGCCCGCGCTCGCGCTGATCGATGTGCGGGTTGGTCTTGTAGATGATCAGCGCGTTGGCATCGCGCACCAGTTGATCCGGCACGTTGCCGTGATAGTCATGCGTCACGACGATGGGGAAGTCCGGCCCCATCAACTCGCGCACGCGGCGCACGGTCTCGCCGTCGGCTTGGGGATAGTGTTCGGCGACCATCGCGCCGTGCAGCGCCAGCAGCAGCCCGTCGATATCGCGCGCCTGGCGCAGCGCATTGAGGATTTCGCCCACGATGGTTTCATAGGTGTCGCGCGTCAGCGGCCCCGCAGGGGTGGCGTTGGCTCCCAGGGTGGGAACCAGGTCGAAGTCATATTCATCGGCCCCGGCGATATAGCCTGCGACCTCGTGAAAGGTAGGGGTGTAGTGGTCGATCATCGCTTGACCGCGGTAGACTGCAAAGTCATCCAACACAGTGGGCTTGGCGGCAAAGGTGTTGGATTCATGGCTGAAATTGGCGATGGCGATACGCATGGCTTTCTCCGCTTGGCTGTGGCGTTTGGTAGGTCAGGGACACGCGCCGGATGGATGGGGAGGTCCGGCGGCATGCGCTGCCCCTATTGTACCCGAGCGCGGCGATTTTGTCGCAGGTGGGGGTGAAAACGCATACATTCGGCCAGCAGGTGGGGTGGCAGGGATGTCAGGCTGCAAGCCTGTTCTACAAGAGGGCGCACGATATCATAGGAAATTGTAGGTCGGGCATGCTGCCCGATGTGGGTGATCCCCACGCGGCCTGCGGCTGGCGGCTACCGTTTGCCCTCTGCCCGGCGCATAAAGCGGTCACGTTCGACCAGGACGCGCCGGTGGATGGCCCTGCCGATCTCCTCTTGTGCATCGTGGGCTGTAATCTCAAAGGTTAGAGTGCGGCCTTCAATCGCGCTGAGCGTGGCCTCAGCGCGCACCGTCATACCCACTGGCGTGGCGGCCAGGTGGTGCAGTTCGGCGTAGATGCCGACACTGGTTGTCTCCGCGGGCAGGTGCGCGGCCAACACGTCCACAGCGGCGGCTTCCATCAGCGCCAGCAGCGCGGGCGTACCCAGGACGGGCAGGCTGCCGCTGCCCAACGCCGCCGCAGTATGCGCCTCTGTGACAGTCTGTTCTGCCTGGCCGTGCAGCCCTGGGGTCAACGATTGCATAGCAAAAGCCTCCAATTGTCGTGGTAGTAGAAGAGTGATAGACTTGAAATGAACAGCCAAGTGACCGATTCATAGCATGAACACCGCCGACACCCGGCGCAACTATGCTGGATTTTATCCTATCCTCCCCCTAACCAACCCATTGACTAGAAGAGTGTCCCATGCGTACCAACAAACTGCGCGAACTGCTGCGAAACAACCAGCCAAGTTTCTCAACCCACATCCATTCTACCTGGCCCTCGGTGATCGAAGCGATTGGTCACACCGGCATGTTCGACTATGTTGAGTTTGTGGCCGAATACGGCCCCTATGACCTGCACGACCTGGACAACATGTGCCGCGCCGCCGAAGTGGTGGACATTGACATGATGATCAAGGTGGACTACGACACTCACCAATTCGTGGCCCAGCGTGCCATCGGATCCGGGTTTGGGTCGGTGCTCTTTGCGGACTGCCACAATGTCGAAGAGGTCAAGCACTGCATTGCATCGGCCACGCCCGACACGCTGACCGATGGCGGGTCTTATGGCGTGGGCACGCGCCGCTTTACCTATATGGGCTACGGCGGCACGGAACAGTATGTACAGGCCATCAAGGACGTCGTGGTCATGCTTATGATCGAGAAGAAGGGCGCGGTGGATCAGTTGGAAGAGATCCTCGACCTGCCCGGCATCGACATGATCCAGTGGGGCGGCGCGGACTACAGCATGAACATCGGCAGGGCAGGCCGCCGCAATGACCCCGACATCAAAGAGACCGAGAAGTACGTGATCGAGACCGCGCTCAAGAAGGGCGTACAGCCGCGCGCCGAGATCGGCAGCCCAGAGCAGGCCAAATGGTATCTGGACTTGGGTGTGCGCCATTTCAGCATCGGCACTGACCTGTTCATCCTCTACCAGTGGCTCAAGGACAACGGCAAAGCCCTGCGCGAGGTGGTCAGCGCGGCCCAGTAACCACGCGATACCCTGCCAAGAGTCTCCATACGCCCGATCCGGCCTGCCCGGTGGATCGGGCGTTGTTTTTTTTGTATCTATTGTGCCCCCGTCAATTTGCAGTTGGACAGCCCTCCGGAGGACAATGAACGCAATTGTAGCCGTGGCAGCCACCCCCGCGCCGCCCTCAACGACTGGACAACAACTCTGTGCAATCGCGTACCCATTCATTGCCTCCGCGGCTTTTGGTGTGGTTCCGCTTCGGCTTCACGAGTGCGCTCGCGCCTGCGGTGCGTTACAATCTGTTCACTGAACTATGGGGGACAGTCCTCTTTGGCGTCTTCTGGGCAGCAGCGATCCAATTTATCCCGGTAGTCTTGCGGCGCATGGGGGCAGGCTCCGACCTGATCGCCCTCTATACGGCGCAGACCTATCTGGGGTCGATTCTGACCTCATTCAGCATCGTCTTGATGCGGCGGCGGCGCACCAAAAGCTTTGCCGTCTGGTGCTGGATGATCGGGCGCAGCCTCTTTTTGCTCTTTGCAATCATCGGCAATGTGCCGTGGCTGCTGGTGGTGACCGGGTTCTTTTGGGTGCTGGAGGCGTTTCCGTCCCCGGCCTACACGCGTATCGTTCAGGCCATCTATCCCGAACGGGTGCGCGGGCAGGCGATGTCGCTTGTGCGGCTGGGGATGACCGCAGCCATCATCGTGGTGACGCCGATCGCCGGGTGGGCGCTAGACCGCTGGGGCTACCAGGTTCTTTTCCCACTGGCCGGGGTAATTGCGCTGTTAGCGACCTGGTACTTCAACCGGCTCGACGTGGACGAAGGCCATCTGCCGCCGCGCCAACCGCGTTCGCTGCGTAGCTTGTGGGGGGTGGTGCTGCGCAATCGAAACTTCGCCCTCCACCTGAGCGCATCCACCATCTACGGCCTGGGCGCGCTGATCGGCGTGGCGCTCTATCCGATTGTCCAGGTGGACCGGCTGGGGCTCTCCTACACCGAACTAGGGCTGCTGGGGACAGCGCAATCCATCGCCTGGCTGTTGGGGTTTATGATCTGGGGCCAGGCGGTTGACCGGCGCGGCGGGTTGTGGGTCTTGCGTCTCAACCTGGCAATTGCCTGTTTGGTGCCATTTACCTATATCTTTGCTCAGAATGGATGGATGTTGCTGCCCGCTTTCCTGGCGCAGGGCATTATCTCCGCTGGGATAGACCTGGGCATGCTCAACACTTGTATCCAACTGGCTGACCCCGATAAGGTGGTAGAATATGCGGCCATCCAGGCGACGGTGTTGGGGGTGCGCGGGATCGCATCGCCCTTCATCGGCGTGGGGCTGGTCGCCCTTGGGGTGAATCAGACCACGGTCTTTGCGACAGGCACGCTCTTGATCGTGATTTCATGGTTCATCCTGGGCCGGGTCAAACTGGCGATGACGCCTGAACAGATGCGCGCCAAGCGGCGGATGCTGCGCTTCCGCTGGCCGATTCGCTTCCGCTTCCCGCGGGTGTAGGCGGGAGGCCGATCATCCGTGGAGGGATTTGTATGGATTTGGGTTTGACTGGACAAGTGGCGGCTGTCGTGGGCGCGGCAAGCGGCATAGGCCGCGCCATCGCCGAGGAGTTTGCCGCTGAAGGCGCGCATGTGGCGCTGATCGACCGGGCGGCGACCGTGCAAGAGGTGGCCGAGCGGATCGGCGGCCAGTATACAGTAGCGACGCTGGGGCTGGTGGCGGACGTGACCGACTATGCGACGCTGCAGCAGGCGGTGACGCAGCTAATTGACACCCTGGGCGCAGCCGATCACCTGGTCTACGCCGCAGGCATGGCATCCGGCAAGGGTGGATTTCCCTTCTGGAATCTGGATCCGGGCGACTGGCCGCGCGTGCTCGATGTGAACCTGGTCGGCGCGGTCAATACGGCCCATGCATTCGTGCCCAATTTTACAGAGCGGCGCAGCGGAACGATCCTCTTTATTTCGTCCGTCGCCGGGCAGATCGGCTCGCAGACTGACCCACCCTACAGTGCGGCCAAGGCCGGGTTGATCAATTTCAGCCAGTGTGCGGCGCGCGACTTTGCCGGGTACAACGTGCGCGTCAATACCATCTGCCCCGGCATGGTGGATACGCCGCTCAACCGCAAGGTGTGGGAAGGGCAGATGGCTGCGCTCCCGCCGGATCAGCGTGTGGATTTCGAGACCTGGGGAGCGGCCAAGATCAAGAACCGCGTGCCGCTCAACCGCTGGCAGCAGCCGGAGGACATCGCACATATGGCGGTTTTCCTAGCGTCCCCCATGGCCGAGAACATCACCGGCCAGACGATCAACGTAGACGGTGGCTTTGTCATGCACTGGTGAGGCAGTAGTCAGTTAGCAGTAGCCAGTAGTCAGAAAAGAGTGGAACGGCCGATCTCGTAGGTCGGGCATGCTGCCCGACATGAGCGGTAGAGCCAACCTGCATGCCGAACATATGCACCTCATGGCGTGCTTGCCAGGCTGCGAGCCTGGCCTACGATGTATGACTCTGCTAACTGACGACTGACTACTGGCTACTCCCTACCCTTTCACCGAGCCGGAGGTCAGGCCGCTGACCAGGTAACGCTGGAACACCAGGTAGAGCAGCACGACGGGGATCGCCCCGATGAGCGAACCAGCGGCAAAGACGCCCCAGCGGTTGGCGTACTGGTCTTGGATGTAGAGGCTGAGGCCAACGGCCAGGGTGTAGTTCTCCGACGTGGTCAGCATGATGCGCGCCAGCACGTACTCCGAATAGGTGCTGATAAAGATCAGCAGGCCGATGATCACCAGGATTGGGCGCACCAGCGGCAGGAGCACCAGCCAAAAGCTCTGCCAATAGCTAGCCCCATCCATCATGGCCGCTTCGTCGAGGTCGCGCGGGATCGAATCAAAGTAGCCTTTAGCGAGCCAGGTGTTGACCCCCAACACGCCCCCCAGATAGATCAGCAGCAGCCCGCCGTGGGTGTTCAGCGCCAGCCAGGGCACATACTCCCCCAATTGGCGCAGGATTACAAAGAGCGCCACCATGTTGAGGAAGTTGGGAAAGACCTGGATCAACAGGATCGTCTGCAGCAGCGAACGTCTGCCTCGAAAGCGAAACCGTGAGAAGGCATAGGCCGCCAGCGCAGTCATCAGCACCCCTAGCACCGTCGTGATGACGGAGAGTTTGATCGAGTTCCACATCCAGGTGCGGAAGGGGATGGCTGTGCTTTGCAGCAGGTTGGTGTAGTTGCGAAGGGTGGGTCGATCCGGGATCAGTTGCTGGTTCGCCAGCGAGTTGGACGGGTCGATGGAGGCTGAGAAGATCCAGGCGACCGGAAAGAGCGCAAAGAACAGCATCACGATAGCCAAGAGGATACGCAGCGCCAGCGCGATGTTGCGTTGGCGGCTGAGCGATCCGGCTGATTGGGTTATCCGCCCGCTAGACATTTTCGGACCTCTCTTCCAACATATTGGTGAAGCGGAACTGGAAGAACGTGATCACCAGCAGGATCAGGAAGATGACCACGGTGATGGCTGCGGCATAGCCCAGGTCGGCCCCACGCCCGCTGCTAAATGCGATGCGGAAGGTGTAGGTGGCCAGGATATCGGTATGGCCCACCGGCGATGATGTCCCGGCCATCGGCGGGCCACCCTGGCTGTAGAGATAGATGACTGTAAAATTGTTGAAGTTGAAGGCGAATGAGGCTACCAACAGCGGCCCCACGGTGATCATCAACAGAGGCAGCGTGATAGACCAGAACTTACTGAACGGCCCCGCACCGTCGATATCTGCCGCCTCATAGACATCCTTGGGCAGCGCCTGTAACGCGCCAGTGACGATCACGAACATATAGGGGAAGCCTAGCCAAAGCTGGATCAGCAGGATGCCCAGCTTCGACCAGATCGGGTCGGCAAACCAGGGTGGGGTCCAGCCAAAGACATTGACCAGAAAATCGCTGACGACGCCAAATTGGGGGTTGAGCAGCCCCACCCAGATTGGTACGCTGATAAAGGCTGGGATTGCATAGGGGATGAGCAGCAGCGAACGCAGCACCCCGCGGCCTGGCATCTCCGGCATGTCAAAGGCGATGGCCAAAAACATGCCCAGCGCAAAGGTGAGCAGTACGCTCAGCGCGGCAAAGGCTACCGTCCACAGAAAGACAAGCATAAACGGCACGCGCAGCGACGGCGTAGTAAACAGACGCGCAAAGTTCCGTATGCCGATAGGCACTTGGTAGCCAGGGCGCAGAGTCGAGCCGTCGTCCGCGGTGAAGGTCCCTTCGACGGGCCGGTAGACCTTGCCGTCCAACTGATCCACCATCACATCCTGATCGGGGTCGTAGACATAACGCTGTTCATAGCGCGCCGCCTTGCCAATCTGCTGTTCGCTGACGCGAAAAACATCGGGGGACGCGCCAAAGTTGAGCGCCACTAGTGCCCCAGTATGGCGCAGCCGCTCAATGTTGTTGAGCCGCCGATAGCCGTCGATCTCCTCTGGCGGCTCACCTTCGACCGGTTCGAGTTCGGTATCGGGCCGCGCGATATAGCTGGCGCTGCCATCGGGCGTGGTCAACCAGAGCAGATATTCCCCTTCGGGCGAGACATACGCCGTCCAGTCAAAGACGATAGCGTCTTCGGGCAGATAGCGCGTGTTTTCGATCAGGCGGATGGCACCCGCCATGAACAGCGCGTGCCGCGCCAGGCCCGGCGAGACCCAGCGCAGCGGATAGAGGTCTTCATCCAGAAAGATAGCGTTGATCAGCAGCGTGACCAGGGCGATGACTGCGCCGAACTGCCAGATGCCGTCACGAAACATGTGATAGACAAGGTAGATCGCGGCGGCATCTATCAACGCCAGGCCGCCCAGCCGGAACAGCCATGAAGTGATAGAACTTGTATTGAAGCGAGAGGCAGGGGGCGTTTCTACGCCCCCCGTCTCGACAGATGTGGTGGCCATTTACCCACCTGCGATTGCCGAGCGCACCTGCTCGGCGGCGTCCTGGAAGGCTGCATCCGGCGCTTCCGCCTGCTGCCCGATCAACTGCATCGCATTCCCCCAAGACGACCAGACCGCCGACATTTCGGGGATGGCAGGCATCGGCAGGCCATTTTCACCCGCCTCGGCAAAGGCCCGGATATCTTCATCTTCGATGGCATCGCGCACCGGCAGGAACGCCGACGGGCGCGGGTCAGCCTCGAAGATCGCCTGCATCGCCTCTTCGGTTGCCACAAACTCTTGCAAGAAGGTCTGGGCCAGGAGCGGGTCATTGCTAAACGCGCTCACCATAAAGCCCTGCACACCCACAAACGGCTGCGACTCCTGCGTTTCACTGGGCAGGGTGGTGACTGCATAGGGGATGCCCGATTCGCGGATGCGCGGCAGCGCCCACGGCCCGGTGATCATCATGGCGGCTTCGCCGTTCTCAAAAGCAGCGTGCATCAGGTCATAGTTGACCGCAGCGCCGGGGGTGAGATGGCCTTCCTTATACATCGCATCCAGCCAGGTCGCAGCGGCGATGCTGCCCTCGTTGTCGATCCCCACATCCTCGGGGCTGTAGCCTTCTTCGGTCAGGCCGAAGATATAGCCGCCAAAGGCCGTCATAATCGGGAACAAGTGGTAGGGGTCATTTTCCTGGATGATGAAGCCCTGGTCTACTACCCCCTCGTCCTCTAGCTGCGCCGATAGCTCCATGACCTCCGTCCAGGTGGTTGGGGGTTCGCTGATCATTTCGGTGTTATAGACAAAAGCGACATTCTCTGTGGCGTAGGGCATCCCGTAGAGTGTGCCGTCATAGACAAACGCCTGTACTGCGGCGGGCAGGAATTGATCTTCCTTAGCGCCCAGCGAGATTTCCGCCAACAGGCCATTTTCCACCAACTCGCCCAGCCAGTCATGTGCGCCGATGATAATGTCCGGGCCCTCGCCGGTCGGCGCGGCGACCTTGAAGTCGTCGCGGATCTGGTCGAACCCTTTCTCCGTTACCACAATGCCGATGCCGTATTGCTCTTCAAACTGGGCGGCCAGTTGGGTGAGGGGGGCCGCCCGCGTGTCATCCGCCCAGATGACCAGGCCGGTCTCCCCTGTGGCGGGCGCGGCGGCTTCACCGGCTGTCCCTTCTTCGGCAGTGGTCGCCTCCGTTGAGGTGATGTCCTGGGATGGCGCTTCTTCCGCCGGGGCTTCAGTCGCCTCTGCGGCGGGTTCCTCAACTGCTGCGGGGGGTTCAGCCGCCGGGGCTGCTGGTTCAGCACCGCTTGGGCAGGCCGCTAAGATCAGGGCGCTGACCAGAAGCACAGTCAGCACGAGCCAAGACTTCTTCTGCATGATTCGACTCCTTTATGGTCGGGTCGCGGAGTGATGGGCAACACTAAGAAACTAGAGCGATCTACAATGAGTCTACATCGAATCTATACGCCAGAACGTCTGGAGAATTACCAATTTCCCCCCTCTGTTTGGGTATGCATAGCTCAAAAGCAGTGACGGGGCGACCTCAGATCACCCCGTCACTGCTTTGTTATTAGAATATGGTGTTAGGAAGAACCGATACTTTAGGGTTCGGGTGGATGGGCTGAAATAAAGACCCAGTAGTTTGTGGGGTGGCCGTCTTTGACCCCTAGATAATGGCCGATGCCATAACGTATCTCAGGATCGTTCGCGCTCGCTCCAGGGGTGATCAGGAGACCACCCGGCTCGGCAGCTTGGAG
>CAZYQJ010000078.1:0-3295 GCA_964649925.1 uncultured Litorilinea sp. | reverse complement strand
ACATAAAACGAGTTCAAACCAAGTAGATGCTCGCGATGCACGGGGGAATCTTTCCAGGTGACTTCCCAGGCTTTTTGCCCTGTGGTCAGCTCATACCCCATGGCAATCGATTCAACCATATTGGCCGCTGGGTCATTGCCGTACATATCCGGCAAGTCATAGCCCGCCTGTTGTACTAGGTGGTTTGGGCCATAACCATCCGGGTTAACATGGCTAAAATAATCTCGGTTTGCCATGTCTGCGGCCCGTTCGCGCGCCACGCGCGTCAGGATCGGGTCACAGGCCATCGGATTGCGGTTTTGATCGGAATGCGACACCAACAGCGCAGCCAGCCCTTGTTCTGTTTCGCTGAGGTTGCAGGGTTGCCTGCCATCATTACCGGCGACCCCTGGCATGCCATGTTGAATGACGGGGATATAGATCGTGGATGCCTGAGCTGTAGTGGCGAACGCTATCGAAAGAAGCCATAGCACCGACAGGAAAAGCAACAAACGCACCGCACCCATCAGTCTAGGCTGGGTATACACGGCACTTAAGGCCAAGGGGAAGTGGCCTACGGTTGCGGCGCGGGGATGAACAGGCCGCAACGACCGGACTTGCATCATCATAATCTCCACTCACTTGTATAGGCGCAGGTCTACTCAGACAGGCCTATGTGGGTTGATGGGACTTCACCAGCCTATCATCCCCACTTGGCCGAATCTGGGCGGCTACCTGCTGTTCCCCTGTAAGCTCGCATACAACTTCAGGACGTTGCCAAGACGACACATAGGCGATTTCAGAACGTTTCCCCAACGGTGCATGAGCGTCAGGCTGTCGTCGGTTGTATTTAGCGGCCCGGCGTAGCGTCGGCTAGCCTTGGAACTACTGCATTTAGGGTAGTGCGAGCCGGGGCAATTGCCCATCGTCAAATGATGGGAGTGGCCGTAGGACGTTCGTCGTAGATGCTGCACGCGCCGGTTGTATGGGCTTGCCAGAGGCGAGCGCATAGGGCTGCTGTGGGGATCAAACAAATGACCGGCGTTGCAAACGCCGGTCACGGAGGTATTGGCCTAAGTTGGGGTCGGGCGGAGGCTAGGGGGCCGGCGCGCGCGGGGGCAGTTTGGGCCGCGCTCGATTGGGCTTGCTGGTCAATTCAGGCATCTTCTTGGGCGTTTCCGCCAACAGCCGTAACGCCTCTTCAATGGCGCGTTCGAGCTGCGGATCGCGCCCGGCCCGATAGTCTTGCGGTGTGATATCCACTTCAATGTCCGGCTCGGTCCCGTAGTTTTCTACGTTCCAACCGACATCCTCGAACCAAAAGCTGTATTCCGGCTGCGTGGTGATCGTACCGTCTACCAGGGCATGCTGCGGCGAAATGCCAATCACGCCGCCCCAGGTGCGCTTGCCCACCAGCGGGCCGAGATTCATCAATTTGAAACTGTGACAAAAGATGTCGCCGTCGCTGCCAGCATGCTCGTTGGTCAACGCCACCAATGGCCCGGCTACAGATTCCGTTGGATAGGGAACTAACCCGCCCAAGCGCGACAGGTCATAGCCCAGGCGGCGCTGCGCCAACTTCTCCAGGATCAACTGGCTGACATGGCCGCCGCCGTTATAGCGCACGTCGATGATCAGGGCATCGCGGTCAACTTCGGTCAGATAGCCGCGGTGGAACTCCGCATAGCCCTGTGCACCCATGTCGGGGATGTGTACATAGCCCACACGACCGCCGGTCGCCTCATAGACGCGGCGGCGGTTGTCCTCCACCCAATGACGATAGCGCGCGGGGGCTTCATCGGCAATGGCGCGCACCACCGCAGATCGATACTTGGGAGAGTCTGGCTCTGCTCCATTGTGTGTGTCCCCGGCGCGTGGCGTGCCGCTGCCGGGCAGCACGACTGCTTCTGAGGTCTCGTGCTTTGCCTCCGGCCCGGCTGTGTGCGCCTCATCGGGGGATGCGCCGTTTCCGGAGTGTGGCGCAGACGTTTCCGGCCGCGGCAGGAGCGTCAACAACACCTCGTGACCCGCCTGGTTGACCAGGAGATGCGCCGGGCCAACTTCCTGTGAGAGCGGCTGCCCGTTGATGGCGACGATCACATCGCCCGGCTTGACATCCACACCCGGCGCGGCCAGCGGCGAATTGCTGCGCGTATCCCACGGGTCACCCAAGACCAGTTCGCCCACGCGATAGCCTTTGGCCTCGCCATCCCAGGTGAGCGTCGCGCCCAAAAAGCCCTGGCTGTAATAGGGGCGCGGGCGGTAGTCGCCGCCGAACTCATAGGCGTGGCTTGTGCCCAACTCGCCCTGCATCTCCCACATCAGATCGCTGAATTCGGCGCGCGTGCTGACGCGTGGGATCAACTGGAAATAGTTGTGATAGACGGCCTGCCAGTCGACCTGTGCCATATCCTCTGTCCAGAAGTGGTCGCGCTGGAGCCGCCATGCCTCGCGGAACATCTGCTCCCATTCGCTCTGTGGGTCCACCGATACCTTAATGCGGCTCAGGTCAATCCATCCTGTGCGGCGTGAATGGCCGCCGCCGCCCGGCGCTTTCTCCCCGGCGTTGATCACGCGCAGCTGGTTGCGGCTGGTATAGATCAGCTTTTTGCGGTTGGCGGACAGGCCAAAGGTGCTGACGTTTTCGGCCAGGGTTTCGCTCTTGTACTCCTTAAAGTCATAGGCGCGCAGCGTGCCCGACTCCGGCACTTCGTCGTCCCAGTCGTCCTCGCCGTCGAGTTGGCCCTGAATGGGGAAGACGGTGAAAATCGCCTTGCCCGAAATCCCGCCGATTTGCCCATAGCGGCCATCCGGCACAGGGAAGGCGATCACGCGGCGTTCGATGCCTTCCAGGTCAATCTGCAGCGGCTTGCCAGCAGGGCGGGATCCTCTCTCTCTGCCTTGGCTTTTCTCGTCTTGTTCCTGGACTGCATGGGCTGTGCCTTCTGTGCGGGGCTGGCCTGCAGCATAGGAAAGCGTGTCCGGCGCTTCGTCCGAGTCATCGTCCGCGCCGTGGTCGCCGTCATCCTCTCCATCCGGCCCATCGTCGTCTTCCCCGTCGTCATCCCACCCCTCGCCGCCGTCCTCGTCGGCTTCCTGTTCCTCGTCGTCCGATTCACCCTCGCCCGACTCGTCGTCCTCGTCCTCGTCGTGATCCTGATCGTCCTCCTGATCCCTCATCAGCGGTGGTCCTGGCACAAACGGGTTGGGTAAGTCGGCGCGCAGCGTGATGAGGTAGGGGCGCATACCCCAGGGGAAGCCCAGATCAAAGTGCAGGCCATCATAGACGGGGTTGAATTCACGATAGCTCAGGAAG
>CAZYQJ010000077.1:0-12825 GCA_964649925.1 uncultured Litorilinea sp. | reverse complement strand
AGCCGCTTCAGCGTGGTCGGCACCAATACCCCGGCGACTGCAGCGACCAGGACATTGCCCAGCATCGCCAGCCCGACCACCAGACCAAGTATAGGGCTCCCCTGCCACAGCCATGCGATTGCCCCGACCGTAAGCCCAAGCGCGGTGCCATTCACCAAACCGGTCAGAAGTTCATACCGTACGGCTCGCCAGGCATTTTGCACATCCATCTCGCCCAAGGCCAGCGAACGCACGACGATGGTCATCGTCTGGTTGCCTGCATTGCCGCCCTGATTTGCGACAATCGGCATAAAGATAGCCAGCACCGCCGCCGCCGCGATCGTTTCCTCATAAAAGGCGACCACCAGCGCGGCCAAAAAAGCCGTCACCGTATTCACGTAAAGCCACGGCAGGCGTGAACGCAACGACGCCTTCAAAGGCGCAAAGACCGTCGCGTCCGGCGCGACTTGCGCCAGGTGATAGATGTCCTCGGTGGCCTCTTCCTCCAGCACATCCACCACATCGTCTACGGTCACCATCCCCACCAGACAATCGTCGTGGTCCACTACAGGCAGCGCCAGCAGGTCATAGCGCGCAAAGATCTGCGCTACCTCCTCCTGATCGGTCTCGACATTCACGCTGATCACATCGCGGCGCATGACGTCTTCAATGGTCTGCTGGGGGTCGGCCAGGATCAGTGCGCGCAGGTTCACCACGCCGATCAACCGGCCATAGCGGTCCAGCACGTATAAATGAAAGATTTGATCCGCATCCTGATAATGTTCTCGCAAAAAAGCAAACGCCTCTGCCACCGTCATATAACGGCGCAGCGCTGGCGGCGCGACATTCATAATGCCGCCCGCGGTATCTTCAGGATAGGCCAGCAGCGGCGCAACCGCCTCGGCCTCGTCCATCTGTTCCAAAACTGCGGTCGCTTCTTCCGGCTCGAGTTCGCCCAGCAAGTCGGCGGCCATGTCCGGCTCCATCTCGTCCAGGACATCGGCCAACGCCTCTTCGTCGAGATGCTGCACGGCTTCGACCGCATCGTCGACATCCATCTGCTCAAAGACCTCGGCCAGATCTTGCGGCTGCAGCCGCACCATCAATACAGCCTGGATCTCAGGTTCTAACATGGCAAGCAACTCGGCGGCGTCCGCCGGGTGCAGGCCGCGCAAAAACTCCGCCGCGCCGTCCAGATCGTCGGCCTGGAGCAGCAACTCCATCTGCTCCAGCACATCCGCCATCTTCACAGGATCCACCATGTGACAGCCTCCTTCCACCAATACATAAATAGAACAGGGTGGGCGACGCGATCCCTGGAGGATCGCACCGCGGCTGCGGGCAGACGGAGCGCGCCTATCCTATCCGGCCTGGATCGGCAGATCGCAACAAGCAACCTGCGCGCCTGGCTGGCGCACGGTTATGCACTTGGGTTCATATCGCTGGGTGATTGAAAGGAGTCAGGCAGTGATGTCACTGCCTAGCCGGGGTGCGCTGGGGAGGGGTGCGCTTCCCGGCGGCTGAAATCAAGTCCCTAGCCAAACATCGGTCTACGCCATGCCCTGCCCATTGCAGCCTCGGATCCCTTCACCACGCCACCCAGGCGTTGAACCCGTCCCGACACCGTGTAGGCGTCTCCGCTGCGGGCAGTATAAGAGCGACAACGGCCGCTCTGTTTGTCGACAGAGGCTGCGCCCAGGGCCGGCCGGATGCTAGATCCGGCCCAACCTATAGGCACAGAGCTACTGTCGGGTTCGGACTGAGCTTCAGTCCCTGTGAGTACTTGAGTCAATTTCATCGTTTTCTTCATGTTGGGCGCGACCCAGTGCCGCACGCCATGGCATGACGCAGGCAGCATACCACGGGTAGAGCCGTGAGTCAATCATACGACGGCGAGGGCTTCAAGCAGGGGTGGAAATGACCCATCTGGTGACCTGTCAGGAAGTACATAACCGATGAGGGATATCCCTGCCATTGGCAGTGACCCTACATTGCTCGCTAAGAGGAGTGCTACCCTAGAGGTAAGAGGACGGGGTACTTTGGCCCTGTACGCTTGCGCCCAAGCCGTTTTGGTTGTATTCAAGGAGGTAACACAATGGCCAACAGGTTACGGCTGATTCTCGCTGTAACCCTGGCACTCAGCATGGGCATTCTTGTTGTTAGCTCTACCACCTTAGCACAGACAACACAGACCCCCACTGGATTAGATAGTGTCAGGGTTCTCGAAGGAAATTGGCAAACCCTATCGCCAGGATCGCAGCATTGGTATCGCTTCGACTACACCGGGGAGGATCTGCCCGTCCGGGTATCGCTGGATGTCAACGCTGCTAATAGCGCCCAGTTTCAGATCTGGACCGCTGCCCAATTCTCCGAATTGGCGGCCAATACAGATCTATCACCGGTAGCGACAGGCGCGCCTGACGGCGCAGATCCCACCCATATCGGTTGGGAAGGAACGCTGGGAGAGGCCGGATCCTACTACATCGTCGTCCAACCGGCGACAGAGGCTGACACCCAATACTTGCTGACTATCGGCGGGCGCGGGTTGGCTCCGGCAGCGGACGGCGGCACCATCGTTGCAGGGGCGCTCAATGTGAATATGCGCAGCGGCCCCTCCACCGCCTATTCAGTCGTCCGCACCATTCCGCAGGGCACGCAGTTAACCGTGCTGGGGCAGGATAGTTCTGGGACTTGGCTCTCTGTCCGTCTTGCGGACGGCACAGAGGGCTGGATTGCACGTTTCCTGACCAATTTCACGGATAACGTTTCCATCGTCGCCGCACCGTCGCCGCCGCCGCTTGCGCCGCCTGCGACCACAGCGCCGGTCACGCCGGATCTCACTGGTGCGTCCAATGTAAATGTGCGTGCAGGCCCGTCGACGCTCTACCCGGTGATCCGCACGGTGCCGAGCGGAACTGTCTTCACCATCCTGGGTCAGGACGCCAGCGGGACCTGGCTTTCCGTACGCTTCTCGGACGGCACGGAAGGCTGGATCGCACGCTTCCTGACCGACTTCACCGGCACGGTAAGTATCGTGTCCGTGCCGCCAGCCGCACAGCCGCCGCTCGCTCCCCCCGCTACGGGGACGACTGACCCGAACGCGGCAGTTGTTTCGGGTGCGGCCAACGTCAACATCCGCACCGGCCCCTCGACCGCCTATCCGGTGATCCGTACGGTGCCGAATGGGACACAACTGACCGTGCTGGGGCAGGACGTGACGACTGGCTGGCTCTCGGTGCAGCTTTCCGATGGCACGGCAGGCTGGATCGCACGCTGGCTGACCAACTTCGCGGGGGCAGTCCCTGAGGCGCCGGAACAGCCGCCGCTCGCACCGCCGCCAACGGCCCCAGAAGATCCGGGCGCGGGTCCGGCACCCCTGCCAAGCCAGGCAGCGTCAGTCTCTAATTTCCCGATAGAGCAGTCGCTTGCCGACAACTGGCGCATCCTTCCGGCTAACGGGATCCACTGGTACACCTTCAGCCATCCGGGTGACAACCAGCCGGTGCAGATCTGGATGAACGCCGACCCTGCAGAAGCAGCGGGGTTCCGAGTCTTCAGCGAAAATGACGGCCAGGCAATCATGGCCGGGGCGAATCCTGATGACTTCGAAGCCATCGGGCGCGGCACGCCCAACGACAGTGAACCGGCGGATCTCTTCTGGCGTGGCGAGTTCGAGGAACATGGGCGCTATTACGTCATGGTCGACAGCAGTTCACGAGAAGATACTGGCTACTCGATCTATGGCGTTGGCCCCAGCATTGGTGGATAGCGCACGCCTGACAATTGAATAACCCCTGACAATGGGATAACCATTGTATCGACAGACCCGGCAGGTATGCTGCCGGGTCTGTCTTGTTCCGCGCCTGCCCCGCACCAAGCACAGGTTGATCTGTAGAGATCAAAATTGGCGCTCATAGAGATCAGCATTACAATAAATCCCTATTACCATGGATGGAATGCCTGTATATTTGGTTGCACAATCGCCTATCACACGAAAGGAGTCTCACCGCCACGGTGACTCTTGCGCGACCTGGGTTTAGCCCGTGGTAGCGCGGTTGATGTTTGGGGTATAGCCTGCCGTTGAACAGCGTACTTGCGGCAGCGCTTGCCGGATTTGCCGACTGGACCGCCGCTTTTAACAACAGCGCCGTCCTGCCGGAGGGGAAAGAATGAAAAAGACTGCTGTCTGTTGCCTCGCGCTCGGCCTTTGCTTGTTCGTCTTTGGTTTGGTTCCTGCTCCGCCTCTCCTGCCTAGCTTTATTTCCCGCCAAACGCAATCTTCTGCTCCCGCCGAACGCGACCTCGCCATTCTCGCAGCGACTCCGGCCCCAACGCCCCCCCAACGCACGGCTGCGCCCAGCCGACCCGAGACAGAGGATACCCCGAAAGTCGTCGTCTTTCTCCCAACGCCTGAAGGCGCATCACCGCCTGCCATGGCTCCAGAGCAAAAGGCCATTGCGCTGCCCACCGTAACGCCCACTGTCCAGCCCGTTACCCTGGCCGCCGCAGATAAATTTCCGGTCGCCGCCCCTGTCGCAGCCGCGGCGGCTGCCGATCCATCCCTCGACGGCTGCTGGGTGACCAGCCCGCCCGGCGCGTTGGGGCTAGACCCCTTCTATGCCAAATACTGCTCCGCCCTGGGCATCCCCATCGTCGCTTCGACCGCTGTTCCCGACAGCGCGCTCCAACAAGCATGGCACATCGTCACCCAGATGCTCAGTAGCGCGCCGCGCGCAGAAGAGATCCGCAGCGCGATTATCGCCACGTCGACCCGCATCGGCATCATTGGCGCCAAGCAAGCCACCACCGAGATGCCGGAGCATCGGTCGCTTTACACCCTGTTCCCTGGGATAGACTGGGACACGCGGGCGCGCGGGGTCGGCGCGACGGCAGAGATCCCGCTCCTCTCCATCGGTGAAGAAAACCTGCTCTGCTACGCCGACGACCGGTGGACTGGCCAAAACGTGTTAATCCACGAATTTGCTCACACCGTCAAGAACATGGGTCTGGACCGCATCGATCCTACCTTTCACGCCGAGGTGCAGCGCATCTACCAACAGGCGTTGGAGGCAGGCTTATGGCCTGGAACCTATGTGATCAGCGATGTCGAGGAATACTGGGCCGAAGGTGTACGGCTCTACTTCCAAGTGGATGCCGCGGGTGTGCCTGCAGGACAACCCTATCCGGCCAACTCACGCGCCGAGTTGCAGCAATACGATCCAGAACTGTACCGCATCGTCGAGCGCATCTTCGGCCCAAGTGCCGGAATCCCTCCTTGCCCCGGCCAGTAAAACGGCAGGTCGCTGCGGTCACTGGCCTTCGGTTGACGTGTGCCGCGGCGGGTGATAGGATGACGGTAGCCCTATCCCCTGGGCCGCTCCTGAGTGCGCAGGGGAACATGATAGCTCTCACCGTCTTGACGCCGCACCTAAGGAGGCCTGATGCTCCTGCTGCTCGCCGTTGTACAGAATGAAGATGCCCCAAATCTGGCCGCACGCTTGATCGATCAGGAGTTGCGGCTGACCCAAATCAGCGCGTCCGGCGGGTTGTTTGGCGCGGGCTATGTGGCCCTGCTTTTGGGCATCGAGGACAGCCGCTACAATGATGTCCTTGACGCCATCCATGCTACCTGCAAAACCCGCACCCGGTACATCAGCCCCTGGCCCGCGCCCGACCCGGCGCATGTCTACTTTACGCCGATAGAGGCAGAGGTAGGAGGCGCGGTTGTGTTTGGCGTGCCGGTCGAACGCTTCGTCCATATCTCCGGCCTGACACAGCCCATAGATGATGTCGCCACAGACCAACCTACCGAAACGCCTATAGACGCGTCCCAGGTGGAAATCCCCACAGACGGAAAGACAGCCCGAAAGAGGAATGGCATGAAGTTAATGGTCGCCATTGTGCAGAGTGAAGACGCAGACAACGTAGTAGCCGCCCTGCTGGACGCCGGGCACCGGCTGACCCGCATCAACACGATAGGCGGATTCTTGCGCCGCGGCAACGCCACCCTCTTGATCGGGGTAGAGGCGCAGCAAGTGGACGAGATCATCGCCTTGATCCAGGCAGCCTGCCGCCCCCGCAGCGAAGCCGCACCGCTCGAAAAGGGCATCCCAGAATATGCCGCCAACGTCTTCGTACTAGATGCGTCCACGTTCGTACGTATCTAGGCTTTTCGCAAATAGCACCGCACAATCACATATCTTCGACAGCTTTCCTTGCCGTTTCCATTTGGAAGGCAGTCTGCTATACTATATCCATCCCGATTTTAGTCCGAGTCACTCGTATAGGTAGCCTAAGTGTGCGGGTCTGGAACCCTCCCTAGATTGAAAGGGCTCAATGCTTCCAATGTCCTCCCCACTTGGGACGCCTGCTGTTCCTGACATGTAGATCGCTTCGCCTCTGTATCTGCCTGAATCACAACACCATATTAGGAGGAAGACATGAGTCCGTCGTTTTCTCGGCGTCAATTCCTGCGTGCACTTGGTTCAGCAATGGCAACGATTCCCCTAGCGGCCTGTGTTGCCCCTGAGCAAGCGCCAACCGGGGCGGCCAGCGGAGAGGCAGGCCAAGCGCCCTCTGAAGCCGTGACCGTCGTGGAAATGTGGGCGCCCCACCCCCTAGACGAAAACATCCAGATCGCCGACTTCGTCGCCGAAAACTTCAAGCCCGACCATCCCAATATTGACCTCAACTTTACGCGCGTCCCCAGCGAATGGGAGCAGAAATTCCGCACTGCCGCTGCCGGTCAGCAGTTGCCCGACATCTTTGCCGTCGACGGCATCAACGTGCCGACCTACGCCTCGCGCGGTCTGTGCGCTGAACTGGACGAGATGGTCGTGCCGCCCGACGTGCTGGAGGATTACTACCCGCCCGCACGCGCCGAAATGCAGTTCCGCGGCAAGACTTATGCGGTGGTGCTGGAGACTAACTCGCAGGCTGTCCGTCTCAACCTGGACCTCATGAACGCTGCCGGAGTTCAGGCCCCAACCACCTGGGACGAACTGATCAGCGTCGGCCAGCAGTTGACCATCGACACCAACGGCAATACCGCCGATTCCGCCAACTTCGACCCCAACAGCATCAAACAGTGGGGCATGGAAACCTGGTGCTGCCTCGGCGAAGGCTCGACGTGGATGATCACCCCCTGGATCTGGATGAATGGCGGCGAGATCATCGACGAATCGGACAACAGCGTGCATATCGCCGAAGAACCCGCAGTCCAGGCCATTCAGTTCCTGGCGGACCTGGTGAACAAATACTACATTTGGCCCAAGGCCGGTGTGGTCCAAGCCGGACCGGAAGGGACATGGTACGGGCAACTGGTCGTGTTGAGTTGGACTGGAGCCTTCGACGTCGCCAACCTGACCGAGACCAACCCGCCCAATTTCGCCTGGGACATCGCGCCCTTCCCAGCCCCGGCCGGTCGCGAGCCGATCAGCGGCGTGGGCGGCTGGCTCTTCTCCGCCTGGAGCGACAGCCCGCGCCTGGAGAGCGCCCTGGAGTTTATAAGTTTTATGACCACCCCCGAATGGCATCTTCACACCTCGAAGTTTGGCTACGCCATCACGGGGCGCAAGTCGATTGCAGAACAACGGGTGCAGGAGATTCCACAACTCCAGATCTTCCTCGACGCCATGGCGACCGGCAAGGCGCGCCCGCGCAGC
This sequence comes from uncultured Litorilinea sp., assembly GCA_964649925.1. GTDB lineage: Bacteria > Chloroflexota > Anaerolineae > Caldilineales > Caldilineaceae > QEUY01. Next base: position 5,182 of record CAZYQJ010000077.1, on the reverse strand, counting down.
ACCCAATACCCGCTGATCACCGAAGCACTGCAGCAGGCATTCGACGCCACGATCTTCGGCGGCCAGCCCGTCGAACCGGCTCTCGCCGAAGCTCAGACCAAGATCACCGATGCCCTGGCGCAGGAAGAAGCCGAGTAATGGTTGATGCGAGATCCATCGTAGGTGCGGCGCTGTCGTGACCGTTCGCGAACGCCAGCACCGTGACGGGCGATCCGAACCGCGGTTCGGATCGCCCTGATCTCGCCCAGTACATGGGACTGATACCGTGAAATCCGACCTCACCCTGACTACCCACCCGCAGACCACACGCCGATTCCGGATCAACCAGCACTATCTGTGGGGCTATATCTTTATTGCACCCTGGCTGATTGGCTTCCTGATCTTTTCGCTGGTCCCCGTGCTGGCCTCGTTTGGCCTGAGCTTTACATCCTACGAGTTGATCACAGCGCCCAAGTGGATCGGCGCTAAAAATTATGTCGAGATGATGAGCCAGGACCGTCTGTTTTGGATGTCGCTCTATAACACAGCCTACTATACCCTGTTCAGCGTTCCACTCAATCTGGCCTTTGCCTTTATGCTTGCGCTCCTGCTCAACCGCAATGTCAGGGGCATTGGCGTCTACCGCACGATCTTCTACCTGCCGGTTGTCTCTTCGGGCGTTGCCATTTCGCTGCTGTGGATCTGGCTGCTCAACCCCCAGTTCGGGCTGGTCAACTACATGCTAGGGCTGTTTGGCATCGAAGGGCCGGGCTGGCTGGCCGACAGTGCCTGGGCCAAACCCGCCCTGGTGCTGATGAGTATGTGGAGCGTCGGCGGCACGACGGTCATCCTGTTGGCAGGGCTGCAAGGCGTACCGGCCACCCTCTACGAAGCCGCTGCGCTCGACGGGGCCAATAGCTGGCAGCGCTTTTGGAACGTCACTGTGCCCATGATGTCGCCGGTCATCTTCTTCAACCTGATCATCGGCATCATCGGCTCGTTCCAGGTCTTTACTCAGGCGTATGTCATGACCCAGGGAGGGCCGCAAAACGCGACGCTCTTCTATGTGCTCTATCTCTTCAAGCAGGGCTTTGGCCTCTTCCGCATGGGCTACGCCGCGGCGATGGCCTGGATTCTGTTCGTGATCATCCTGATCCTGACCCTGGTGCAGATGGTCTTGGCCCGGCGCTGGGTCTACTATGAAGGAGGAGTGTGAGCGATGGAAGCCACCCTGCCCCTCTCTCGCCGCACCAGCCAACGCCGTGAATGGCGCACCCGGCTGAGTACCGGCGTCACCTATCTGCTCTTGACCGGGCTGGGCTTTCTGTTTGCGCTGCCCTTTCTCTGGATGGTCACCTCGTCGCTCAAGGTCGAGGCAGATATCTGGAACTACCCGCCGACCTGGATCCCCGAGCCGGTGATGTGGACGAACTACCCCGAAGCGCTTGAGTTGATGAACTTCTCGCGGCTGCTCAGAAACACGGTGTTGATCACAGGCGTAAACATGATCGGGACGCTCCTCTCCTGCACATGGGTCGTGTATGGGTTTGCCCGCTTCAAGTTTCCAGGCCGCGACTTTCTCTTCTTGCTGCTCCTGACGACGATGATGCTCCCGGCGCAAGTGACGATGATCCCGCTCTTCATCCTGTTCCGCGAGCTAAACTGGCTAAACACCTTATTCCCCCTGATCGTGCCTGCCTTCTTTGGCAACGCCTTTTTCATCTTTTTGCTGCGCCAGTTCTTCATGACCATCCCCACAGAGCTAGACGATGCAGCGAAAATCGACGGCTGCAGCTACGTAGGGATCTGGTGGCGCATCCTGCTGCCGTTGAGCAAGCCCGCCCTGGCGACAGTCGCCATCTTTACCTTCATCGGCACCTGGAACGATTTCCTGCTGCCGCTGATCTACCTGAACGACCAGAACAAATTCACGTTGACCCTGGGGCTGGCCACCTTCCGCGGGCTGTATGACACCCAATGGGGCTATCTGATGGCCGCGTCCATCGTCGTGCTGCTGCCCTGTCTGGTCGTATTCTTTCTCGCCCAGCGCAGCTTTGTGGAAGGCATCACGTTCAGCGGTCTGCAAGGCTAGGCATCGAGCACATTGGGTAGGTGGTGAAGGACGGGGCTGCCCTCATGTACATGGGACTTCACCCCTCGGCACACGGCTCCAAACTTGCTTTTCTGACCTGGATCGGCTATAATACACCGGCTTTGGAGAGGTCGCATAGTCTGGCCGAGTGCGCGGGCCTGGAAAGCTCGTAACCTGAAAGGGTTCGAGGGTTCAAATCCCTCCCTCTCCGCCTGGGACAATTTCATAATTCGTGTGTTTGGATCGCTTCGTCGACTGCTGGGTCCCGTGCGGCAGGACACTGCCAACTCCGCCAGGGTCGGAAGGCAGCAACGGTACGCAGATCGTCCTGGGTGACACGGGGCTGCCTGGTGGGACGGCGAAGCGATCCAAACACACGAATTTTTTATGTCCGGCGCAAGGGCCGCTACAATAAGTGTGTCCCGTTTCTTGTGCCGTATGGGATGCAACGCAAAGCCATCTGAGTAAGGAGAGAACCATTCCGCATGACTGCGACTGTCTATCTAGTGCGCCACGCCACGCCCGATTGGAGCCGCACCGACCTGCGTTATGATATCCCTCCCGGCCCCCCACTCACGCCAGCCGGAGAAGCCGAAGCCGCCCAACTGGGCGCATTTCTACAATCCGAAGGCATTGCCCATCTCCACACCAGCCCACTTGACCGCACACACCGGACTGCCATCCTCGCCGCCGAAGTCGCCAATGTCCCGCTGAGCGTTGTTGAGGAGATCGCCGAATGGCGGCGCGGCGAGAGCGAACGCGACGTGCTGGATCGCATGCTGCCCTTTGTGGATAGGATGTTGGAAGAATGCACCACAGCGCCGCACGCTATCATCACGCATGGCGGCCCTATCCGGCTCTTGCTCCAACACATGGGGCTGGATCAGGCCGAGGTTGATTTTTACCGCCGCCAGTTCGACCGGGACAACCCCCTGCCGCCCGCAGGCGTCTGGCGCATTACGCGCGGCTCCAACGGCGATCTCGCCAAACCGGAGTTGGTCTTTGCGCCCCAGGGCTTTACCACTTACAGCCCCCCTATTGTCTACGTCTAGACCCGTGCAAGGGTCCGCGTGCGGGGCAGGGTGGGGCAAATCGTTGAGACACAAGAAAGGCACGCCTGGTATGACACACACCGATGGGTTCTTTGCCAAGCTCAACGCCGCCGTCGAACGCAATACCAGCCTGCTCTGCGTGGGGCTGGACCCGCAGCCGCAGCATCTCCCGAAGCGCTTCCAACGCCGCGATGGCGACCTCTTCGCCGCCCTCCTACACTGGAACCTGGCCGTCGTCGAAGCCACACACCCGCTCGTCTGTGCCTACAAGCCCAACATCGCTTTTTATGAAGCCCTAGGCCAGCGGGGATATGACCTACTGCGCGCCACCCTTGACGCCATTCCTAATGAAATCCCGGTCCTGCTCGACGCCAAGCGCGGCGACATCGGGTCCACCGCGGCTGCCTATGCCCAGGCCGTCTTTGACCAGTGGCGTGTCGATGCCGTGACCCTCAACCCCTATCTGGGGCGTGACAGCCTGGAACCCTTCTTCCGCTACGCCGGTAAAGGCTTCTTTGTCCTCTGCCACACCTCGAATCCGGGTGCAGGCGACCTGCAGGAGTTGGAGATCAACGACTGGCGCAGCCTGGACCGGGAGCCGAACCAGCCGCTTTACATCCATGTTGCGCGCAGTGCGGCCACCTGGTCGCCCAATGTCGGCCTGGTCGTGGGCGCGACCTTTCCCGATGCCATCCGCGCCGTGCGCGAGGCTGTGCCGGACATCTGGTTCCTGATCCCAGGCATCGGCGCACAGGGCGGCGACCTGGAGGCGACCGTAGACGCAGGCCTTCGTGCCGACGGCAGCGGCATCCTTGTCAATGCCAGCCGCGGCGTGGCCCTGGCGGAAGACCCAGCCGCCGCTGCCCGGTCGCTGCGTGATGCGATCAACGCACGGCGCGGTGCCCTATCCAGACCCGTCACACCCGCCAGCCCGCTGCCGCCGCACGACGCGCGCCTGATCGAAGGGCTGATCGACCTGCAGGCGGTCAAGTTCGGCGACTTCACCCTTGCCAGCGGCGCACACTCGCCCTTCTATATTGATCTGCGGCTGCTGGTCAGCGACCCTGCCTTGCTCGCCCATGCCGCCGCCGACTACGCCCAAATCCTCGCCGGGTTGCCTTGTGACCGCATCGCGGGGGTGCCCTACGCCGCGCTGCCCATCGCGACTGCCGTCAGCCTGCAAAGCGGCGTGCCCCTCATCTATCTCCGCAAAGAGGCCAAGGCGCATGGCCTGGGCAAAGACATCGAGGGAGCCTTCACGCCAGGAGAGCGGATAGTGATCATCGAAGACTTGATCACCAGCGGCGGCAGCATCATCCAAAGCGCCGAACGGCTGCGCGCCGCGGGGCTGGTTGTCGAACACGCCATCGTGCTGATCGACCGCGAGCAAGGGGGGGCCGCCAATCTCGCTAAGGCGGGCATCACCGCCCACGCTGTCTTCTCGCTTTCTACCGTACTCGACCACGCCGAGGCCAGCGGGCGGCTCTCTGCCGAGCGCAGCGTCGCGATCCGGCACTTTGTACAGGCCCACCCAGTCACATGACGACCATCACCACGCCCTTTCTCCACCGCGTTCTGCCCACGCCGCTGGTGCTTGCCAGCGGCATCTGGGGCACGACAGCCAGCCTGCTGGTGCGCGCCGCCCAGGCTGGCTGTGGGGCTGTCACCGCCAAAAGCTGCGGCCCCACCCCGCGCCCCGGTCACGTCAACCCCTCCTGCGTGGATTGGGGGCACGGGCTGATCAACGCCATTGGGCTGGCCAACCCCGGCGTTGAGGCCGAGGTGGCACTGCTCGCCCAGGCACGGCAGCAGCTTGCCCCCCTAGATGTCCCGCTCATTGCCAGCATCAGTGCCGGGACCGCGCCGGAGTTCGGCGAGGTTGCCGCCAACGTGGCAGAGGCCCAGCCCGATTTTATCGAGGTCAACATCTCCTGCCCCAACGTAGGCAGCGAGTTTGGCGAGCCGTTTGCGGGCAGCGCGCAGAGCGCAGCCGAGGTGACCCGTTATGTCAAGGATGCCGCTACTCATATCCCGGTGATTGTCAAGCTGGCCCCCAATG
>CAZYQJ010000076.1:9788-12944 GCA_964649925.1 uncultured Litorilinea sp. | reverse complement strand
CTCCCAAGCGCGGCCTAGCCTGAATCTCGTCCGGAAGTGCGGAGGGTGAGTTCCAGCAGTTGGGCCTTGAGTCCGGCGCGCTGGCTCTGCCATTGCGCCTGATCCAGTTGCCCCTGGGCATAGCGGTCATCCAGTTCGGCAATGCGCCGTATCAGGTCGTCGCGCTGTTGTGCCGGGTCGCGGCTGGGTGTATGGGTCTGCACGCGACCTTGCTGCCACGCCCATCCTAAAACGCCCGCCAGCGTCAACAACGCCAGCCCGCCCATCGCCCATGCCAACACGGCAGTTGATTGGCCTGGGGTCGGCGGCATGTTCGCCGCGGTCCCCGTCGATGTGCCGCGCGGGTCGGCTGTGCCGGGTGCGGGAAGCCCATTGAGCATCACCTCAACCGTGCTTTCAGCGGGCAAGCTTGCCCCCTGCCAGATACGAAAACTCTGTCCCTCAAAGTTCTGGGGGTCGCCGCCTTCCAGCCCGCTCACGCTGATGTCTAGGCCGGGCGCATCCGCGACCAGCAGGTTGCCGGATGTGACGGGGTACAGAAACTGCTGGCTGAGTTGCGCGCTGGTCTCTGGATAGGGGATGGCATAGCGCGCAATGATCTGCTTGGTGGCTTCACCAGGGATCAAGGGCGCGGTGTCATAGACCAGGTCGCCCACCTGGCGGAAACGGTCGCCCAGCGTGCCATTTTCGATCAGCAATTCTTCAGCGCCTTGCGGCAGATGGAAGGCGACGGTGACCGGCACATCCACGCCTTCGACGGTGCGCCCCATAAAGGTGCGGTCGCCGCTGCTGCCATAGGAGAGGATCTGGCCCACCAAGAGCGCGCCCGGCTGGTAGTCCACAATCCAGTGGGCGCGGTCAATGCGGATGGTCGCCGGGTCATCGGTGGTTTCATAGACGGTCAGCGCAGTCTCCGCGCTGGGAGCATCGGCGGTCAGGGTGATGATCGGGCTGGAGTAGCGGATGCCGCCATAGCCGAGCGAGGCGAGATAGGCCACACTCTCATCGGCGGCGAGGTCCGTAAACGTAAAGACGCCATCGGCATCTACTGTCGTGGTAAAGACGGCAACCGGCTGGAAATCAACATACCCCTCCAGACGCACTTCGGTCTGTTCCAGCGCGGGTCCGTCGGGTGTGCCCTGAACCACCGTGCCGCGAATCACGCCGGGGCCGGGTTGATAGCCCGATTCCCAGACCGGCAGCAGGGTGAAGGTGCGGATGTATTCCAGCACCTGGCGCTGTTCGTCCGCAGACCACTCGCCCCCGATCTCCGGGTGTGCTGCCTGCCAGCGTGCCAGCCACGCCTCGGCGCTGATGGGCATGGCATAGCTAGGGTCGGAAAAGTCGGGCAGATCGCCTTCGGCTTCAGGGCCGTCTCCCGCGCCGGTGGGTCCATGACAACTGGTGCAGGAAAGCCCATAGAGGTCTTCTCCCGCGGCCACCGTGTCCATGTCGGTGTGCAGGCTCCAGGCATAGGCGACGGCGCGCCAGATTTCGACGTCGCTGAGTTGGTTCCGCCACGGGGGCATCATCTCCGCCATGCGGCCAAACTTGGTGGTGTGGAACATCTCAGCAGGGCTGACCGCCCAGACGGTGTCGGGGTCGGCAAACGCGGTGGGCTGGTTGGGCAGGTCGGCTGCGGTGGGGCCATCCCCCAACCCTTGATCGCCGTGGCAGGGGGCGCAGTTTTGAAGATAAATGCCCTGGCCCAGCCGCGCCGCAGGCGCATCCTCCGGCATGGGGACTTCGGCCAGGTCAAAGGGAGGCGACTGCAGCGACTCCTGTGCGGCCAGCGGTGTTGGCTGCACCGCCCAGGCCAGGCAGATCGCGGTGACCAAAAGCAGGGGAATGAAAAGGGCCGGGCGAAACAGCCCTGCCCTTGTGAGCCTAATCAAATGGAATGGTGTCCAAATACGCATGCAATCAGGGTCAACGGGTCGATTCGACAAAGATCTCTTCCGGCTCTTCCTCATAGCGGCTGGGGCACTTCAACAGCAGCGTGTCGGCCTGGAATGAGCCGTCGGCCAGCAGTTGACCCTCGACAATGGCCGATGCGGCGCGCTGGAAGTTGTCCGGGCGCGGGCCGTAAAAGACGATGGGGAGTTGCGAGCCGTCTTCGTCGCTGATCGCAAAACGCAGCGTGACCTCTTCGGCCCGCCAGTCTTCGCTGCCCTCGACCACCGTCCCGCTCACGCGCACCCGCTCGCCGATGATCCCCGGCCCTTCGCGGTTTAACTCGCTGACTGTCATATAGTATGCACCGGTGGAGACAGTGGCCTGCACGATCAGGACGATGACCAGGCCAATGATCAATGCCCCACCGATGAGAAATTTCAGGTTCTTGTTAGCAGTCCGGCGTTCCGCCAGGTCTCCAGGGATGGCCTGTGCCCGGTCAACCAGTTGTGTCATAGTTTCAACCTCTGTGATATGCCGTGGCTACACACGCGTTTGCCGTTGCGTTCTGCCTGTAAGCTGACGGCAGATACATCTCATGGACTATAGTCTACCCTACCCTGTCGCGTCCGTCAACGGGCCTACAGTCCATAATTTTACAGTACAAACGTCTCTAAATGGCTATTAAGTTGGGGCAAGCGCTGGAAAACAGGGATCGCTAGAGGGATCGCCGCACAGGTGCGCTGGAGGGGACGCGCGCCGCAGGGCGTTTCACCGTGCCGCCCCACCCCTGGGCTTGGAGTTCCTCCCAGGCAGCCGCCAACCCTTCACGGAATGGGTAGGGCCGCCACCCCAGAACGCTGGCCGCCTTTGCGCTGCTAAAGTTCCAATCGCGGCGCGCCATGAGCAAAAAATCGGCGGGATAGACAGCATGCTGGCCCAGCAAGCGGGCCGCGGTGGTAGCAAGCTGCGCCAGCCAGATCGGCAGGCGGCGCTGCGGCGGCGACTTGCCCAAAATGTCGGCCACGGCCAGCCACATCTGCGGCAGGGTCAGGCTTTCGCCTACCAGCAGATAACCTTCTCCCGGCTGGCCTAGCGTGTGCGCCAGGATGATGCCCTGCGCAATATCGACCATGTAGGTGGCGGCAATGCGGTTGTGTCCGTCGCCGACGATCACGCCGCCGTGTCCAGCGGCCATCCGCAACAACGTATGTTGGAGGAGCGGGGAGGGGCGGGCCGGGCGGGCCATGCCATAGCCAAAGC
>CAZYQJ010000076.1:1831-9778 GCA_964649925.1 uncultured Litorilinea sp. | reverse complement strand
CCCTCTGGCGGCATACTCGCGTGCCAGGTCGTCGGCGGCACGCTGTAGCTTTTGATAGGCGGCAAATGCGCCGCGCAGCGAGGCCTGGTGCTGCTCGTCGGCGGCTTCGCCCGGTTGGGTCGGCCCCAGCGCAAGGATCGAACTGACCTGCACAACGCTGCCCACGCGCAGTTCTTGTGCGGCCTGCAGCACATTGCGCGTGGATTCCAGGCGGTTACGCCACCCTTCCGACTCCGACACAGTCGGGTCAGCCGGACCGGTCAGATGGCAGACGTGGTCACAGCCAATAACCCCCTTACGGACGGCCACCAGGTCGCCGATCTCGCCGCGGATAAATTCTACGCCGGGGAGTTCCAAACCGGCCCGGTTGCTGTCGGGCCGCACCAAAATCCGTACCGCTTCACCCTGGCGCACCAGTTCTCGCACCAACACCCTGCCCAGCAGGCTTGTCCCGCCGGTGATGAAGGTGGTCATTCCGCCTCCAGTGTTGCACTGTTTTCGACTGTTTGCATTGATGGCAGCAAAGACCGAATGACCCGGCAAGCCTGCCGAGGCAGCATTATAAGCCGAACGTCTGTGCGGTGGCAAATTGTGCGCGTTGCTTGGCCCCAGCCGCGGCTGTGCTATCATACCCACAGATCATCAGCACACGGCGCGCCATAACATGGGCCGCGCCGCCAAACAACAGCCAATCAACGCCTGCGCCAACGAATGTAGAATCGCTATGACCGTCGAAACAACTCCCCCAAGTGCGCCCGTTCCCACACGCAAACCCTGGACGGCCCGCCGCCGATTGGGTCAACTCATGATAGCCCTGGTCGCCCTGTGGGTGGTCGGGGTGGCCTTTAGCCTCCAGGTCGGTACCTGGGTGGGAACAGCACTGGGCAACACGGGTGTGTTGGGGGATTGGGTACGCGCCACCTGGATGGAAGCGGCGCTGCTGGCGCTGCCCATCCTGCCGCTCAGCCTCATATGGCGCACCCCGCGCCATCGCGCCGTCTTCCAGACCTGGCTGTGGGCCACCGGCTATCTCGCCTGCATGGCCCCAACACGCCTGCTGCCCCCCATCGAAAGCCAGTTCGCCCTGTTGGTCCAACTGGGCATTACCGTCGTCTATCTCTGGGTCGCGCGGCGCTATGCCGACCCGCCCTCCACCCGCAGCACAGGATGGTTGACCGGTCTAGGCGTTGGGCTGATCCTGGCGCTGCCCTGGATCGCGACCGGCGCGCTGGGCAGTTGGCTGGACAGTTTGCTGGCGGCGTTGTTGGCATCGGCCTGGGGCGCGCTGGCCTGGACGCTGCTCAACATCGCCTGGCTGCCCGCGCAGCGGGTCGCGCCCCACAGCCCGCGCCGTGACCGTCTCAGCAGCGGCGCGGTCGCTGGACTCATGCTGCTCATCCTTGCCAGCGGGCTGAGCCTCAATGGGGTCCAGCTTTGGCTGATGGCCGCGCTGCCTGCTACCGCATGGGCTGCATTGGCGGGCGGCCATCCCGGCGTGGTCTGGGCTGTGGCCGCGGCTGCCCCCCTGCTGCTGGTCGATTCGGACGCGGCGACGCTGCTGGCAACCGACACGCTCTTGACAGACTATGGGCTGGCGACCCTCTGGGCCATCGGCCTGGGCTGGCTGATGGGGCTGTTGGGCACGCTGCCCCGCGCCACCCTGCACCGGGCAATCTCGCAGCCCGCGGCGCTTGGGGTGGGGCTGGCCACAGCAGCATTGGCCGGGGCGATCTACTGGGTCATGGGCACGCCCGGTCTCTATGGCGACCGGCTCTTTGTGGTGCTCACGCCGCAGGCGGACGTAAGCGGCGCGGCGCAGCTTGCCGACGTCTCCACGCGCCGCCAGGCCGTCCATACCACACTCGTAACCCATGCGCGCGCCACCCAAGCGGACTTGCGCGCTGTCCTCGACCGTCTGGGCATCGACTACACCCCTTATTACCTGGTCAACGCACTGGAGGTTGAGGGAGGGCTGTTGCTGCGGCTGTGGCTGCAAACCCGCCCGGAGGTCGACCGCGTCCTGATCAGCCCCGAACTGCGTCCCGCGGCGCGCGCCCTGGAAATCCCCAGCGGCACCGAGGCGGCCCCCGACGACCCGGCCTGGAATCTCACCCTGATCGGTGCAGACCGCGCCTGGGCCGACTTGGACGCGCGCGGCCAGGGGATCATCATCGGCCAGTCCGATTCCGGCGTGGAGGCCGACCACCCGGCACTGGCCGACGGCTATCTGGGCCGCGACGGAGACCATGACTATCACTGGTTTGACCCCTGGTATGGCAGCGATGCCCCCATTGACTATGGCGGACACGGCACACATACGCTGGGCACGGTGCTGGGCAATGATGTGGGGGTTGCGCCCGATGCCGAATGGATCGCCTGCGCCAACCTGGTCCGCAACCTGGGCAATCCGGCCAAATACCTGGACTGTATGCAGTTCATGTTGGCTCCGTTCCCGCTCAACGGCGACCCGTTTGAAGATGGCGACCCCACACGCGGGGCGGATGTGCTCAACAACTCGTGGGGATGCCCCTTTGACCATGAAGGGTGCGATGCATTTGTCCTTGCGCCCGCGGTGGCCGCCCTGCGCACTGCGGGCATCTATGTGGTCGCCTCAGCGGGCAATGATGGGCCGCTCTGCACCTCCATCGCCGAGCCAATTGCGACCTACGCCGAGGTGACCACCGTGGGCGCGGTGGATCGCTGGGGCAACCTCGCCCCCTTTAGCAGCACAGGCCCGGTCATGGCGGATGGCAGCGGACGTGTAAAACCAGACGTGGTTGCGCCGGGCGTGGATGTCCTCTCGGCCTATCCTAACCACAGCTATGCCATCGCCAGCGGGACGTCGATGGCAGGGCCGCATGTGGCGGGCGTGGTGGCGCTGATGTGGTCGGCCAACCCGTCGCTGGTGGGGGATGTCGAAACCACCGAGGCTTTGCTGCTGGAGGCTGCGCGGCCCTTCACCGGCACGCTCGCACCCCTCTTTTCAGAGGACGAATCGCTTGAGACAGAGCCTGTGCTGGCGGAAGATATGCCGATAGATGACTGGCTGATGCCCGCCTCCGACCCACAAGCCTGCCTATTTCAAACAGACCTGGACACCGTACCCAACAACGCCGCGGGCTATGGCCTGGTAGACGCCTACCGTGCCGTCGAGTTGGCGTTAAACCACGGCCAGCCGTAGGCAGTAGGCACGGGTAGGAAACCACAACAAAGGCCATGCCGGACGAGTTGCCCGACCTACGGTCTGCGCCGATCTTGTAGGTCAGGCTGCGAGCCTGACATGGCTGCTACCGACGACCAACGACTATGCCGAGGACCTATGGACGCACAGCAACTATTGAACTACTTTGACGGGCGGCAGGACGAGATGCTGGAGATCGTCCGCCAGTTGGTGACGCAGGAGACGCCCAGCCATGACAAGCCGCGGTTGGATGCCTTTGCTGACTTTCTGGCAGACCGGCTGCGTCAGGCAGGGGCCACGGTCGAAATCATCCCCACGGACGAGCGCGGCAACCATCTGCGCGCCCGCTTTGGCCCGCTGCACAGCGATGCGCCGCCCGCGCTGGTGCTGTGCCACTATGACACCGTCTGGGCCGTGGGCAGCCTGGCGACCCACCCGTTCCGCATCGAGGACGGCAAGGCCTATGGGCCTGGCATCTTTGACATGCAGTCCAGCCTGATGCTGGTGGAAATGGCGCTGCGCGCCTGCACCGACCTGTGGCTGGCCCTGCCGCGCCCGGTGACGGTGTTGATCACCTCAGATGAAGAGGTGGGCAGCCCGACCTCGCGCCCCTTGATCGAAGCCGAAGCGCGCAGTGCCGCCTATGTGCTGGTCATGGAATCACCCCTGCCGGGCGGCGCGCTCAAGACCAGCCGCAAAGGTGTGGGGCGCTATACGCTCACGATTACGGGCCGCGCCGCCCATGCCGGGGTGGAACCGGAGAAGGGGATCAGCGCGGTGCAAGAATTGGCCCACCAAATCCTGGCGCTGCACAGCCTGACAGATATGGCCCAGGGCACAACGGTCAACGTGGGCGTGGTGCAGGCGGGCACTGTGCCTAATGTGGTCGCAGCCCATGCTGTGGCCGAAATCGACGCGCGCGCCTGGACGCAGGCCGAGGCCGACCGCATCCACCAGGCGATCATGGAGATGCAGCCCATCACACCCGGCGCGCAGCGAACGGTCAGCGGCGGCTGGAACCGTCCCCCGCTGGAGCGGCGCATGACTGCCGACCTCTTTGCGCGCGCCCAAGCCATCGGCCGCACATTGGGGCTGGACCTGGACGAAGGGGGCACAGGCGGCGGCAGCGACGGCAATTTTACCGGCGCGCTCGGCATCCCCACATTGGACGGGCTGGGTGTGCCTGGTCACGGCGCGCACGCCGACCATGAACACATCGAGGTGGATCAGATGGCTGGCCGCGCCGCGCTGCTCACCGCGCTGCTGGCCCAACTCTAGAGTGAGCCGAAACATTCCCCTTACGCTTTCCGTCCTCTATTTGAACGTCATTTTATTGGCAGTAATCAGTCTATATAGAACAGACGACCTAATACCATAACTGCCCATCGTTTCCGGCGCTTATTCGAGTAGAACCTGTGGAGGAGAAGGTTCTTGAGAGGAAACAGACAATTTATGAACAACGGATTTCATGGTTTACGCTTGCGCCGCATCCATCTCCGCCGCCTGCCCCCTTGGTTGACCGGTATTCTTTGCGCGGTTTTGCTCTTCTCGGTTCTGCCTGCGGGGAATGTAGCCTACGCGCAGTCGACGCAGGCGGTCTTTGCGCTGCCGGGCACGCTGCGCGTGGTCGAGGACAAAAGTTATGACACCGCCCTCGCCACGTTCGACGGGAACATCTACGGCCTATACGGCATGACGCCGGAGGTGGAACTGGAGATCATCCGCCTGCGCAACCTCGGGCCTGCGGAAGTAGTCAAGGTCTGGGGGACACTCTATCCAGGCGGGCTGGTTTCACAGGACCCTGAAATCGTGGTCGAGAGCATCTTGTCGGAAACCAGCGCGCCCGAGCCGACGCCTGCCCCCACGACCACCCCAGCTACGCCCACGCCTGTGCCCGCCACACCGACGCCCGGCGCGCCGCAAATCACCGTGGCGACCTCGGCCCTGAATGTACGCAGCGGCCCCAGCACCGACTACAGCGTTGTCGGTGCGCTGCAACTGGGCGCAACATGCCCGATTGTGGGGCGCAATTCCGGCAGCACCTGGTGGAACATTCGCTGCGCCAGCGGGCTGACCGGGTGGGTCTCTGCCCCGCTCGTATCGGTGACGGGCAGCACGGCGGACGTGCCGGTGGTCAGCGTCGCACCGCCGCCGCCTACGCCCACGCCCACGGCTGTCCCCGCGCCGCCGGTCAGTGGGTCGGCCTGGAGTGCCACCTTTTACAACAACCGGGAGTTGGCGGGCAGCCCAGTCGTGATGACCCAGTATGAGGACATCAACTTCAACTGGGGCAACGGATCGCCCGCGGCCAACGTGCCCGCAGACAACTTCTCAGCCCGGTTCGAGCGCGTGCTGCGCTTCCCGACCGCCAGCTACCTGATCGAATTCCGTGTGGACGACGGGGTCAGGCTCTTTATCGACAACGTCCTGGTGCTGGATAACTGGCAGATCGGTTCAGCGCGTACCCTTACGCTGCAGCGTCTGCTGTCGGGGGATCACACCTTCCGGATCGAGTACTTTGAGGCCGGGGGTGTGGCGCAGCTAGAGATGAGCGTACGCCAGCTGAGTGCAGCCCAGGACTGGCAGGTGAGCTATTTTGATAACATGCAGCTGGCAGGCGACCCCATTCTGGTGCGCGGCGAGCCGCGACACACCGATTTCCCCCTCAATCACAACTGGGGGAATGGATCCCCGGCGCCGGGGACCGTGCCCAGGGATCAATGGTCGGCACGCTTTGAGGGAACCTTCTATTTCGACGGCGGCGACTATAACTTCTCCGCCAACTCGGATGACGGGGTGCGCCTCTATCTCGACGGCATTCGCGTGCTAGACGCCTGGCAGGTGAGCTATAAGAACACCAATAACGTCTTCCGGCAGCTAGGCGCGGGCAACCATCGCGTCACGGTCGAATACTATGAGTATGCTGGGAATGCCAACCTGCGCGTCTGGTGGGACCGGCTGGTCTCCTCCGGCGGCGGTGGTGACGACGACGGTCGCGGCCGCGATGACTAGAGAAGGGAAATAGGGAGTGGGGAGATAGGGAGTAGGGAACAGAGGGGGACCGTTTCCGCTTCTGCCCCTATTCCCCACTCCCTACTCCCTATCTATCAGGGCCGCAACGGGGCTGCGGCGAAGATGCGGTTGAGGATCTCGGCGCGTTCTTCGGGTGTGGCCCAGCGCGGCTGGGCGTAGTTCTCCAATACAGCGGTCAGCACCTCGCTGCTCAACACGCGCCCGTCATAGATCGTGTGGCGTGCCATCAATTCAGTGCGTGTCTCCCAACTCCACATCTGGTCAAAAAAGAGATTGCCCAGCCCGTAGACAATCGTCCCTGCGCCGCCAGGGTCGGTCGTGGCGTAGGGTTCCCATGCCTGGGGCACATGGCTTTGGACGCCGGTCACGATCTTCGCCCCGGCCTCGCGCAGTTCTCGGAATTCGACCACCTGTTGATCCGTGGGCCAGGGGGTGTATTCCTCCAGATATTGCAGTTCTACCGCCACAATATCCACCTCCTGCGCCAGTTCCTCCACCATCTCCAGGATGCGGTCCTTGTGATCGTAGTAGTGACATGCGCCCGGCTCTTCGTCGGTGACCCATGCCGTGGACGGGCCAAAGGCCAGCGCAGCCACAAACGCCAGCGTGTTGCCGTTATGCTCCCACATCAGCGGCGCGCAGGCTTCGTCTACCGTCAGCCCGCTGCCATAGATGGGGATGTTGTTGTCACGGTAAAACTGGATCGATTCACGCGCCCCATCGCGGCCAAAATCGTTAACATGGTTGCCGCTCAGCCCCACGATATCCGTACCGATGGCCTCTAACGTCTGCCAGTAGTCGGTGTGGCTGCACAACACCAGGTTGTTGAGCGTGTTGTTGACCACACAGTCGGATAAAAAGGGCACTTCGTTGCTGACATGGGTGATATCCGCCGCGGCCAGGGTATCCGAAATGATCTGCGCCGGATAGAGCACGCCGTTTTCTTCGATCGCCGCTGCGGTGCCGCGCGACATGGCCGTGACGCCGGTCATGATCAGGGTGGTCAGGCGGCTGGCATCGCGGTTGGTCTGCGGGTTGATGACCCCCTGTAGTTCCGGGATCAGCAGCACGGCCGCTTCGCCGCGCACGGTCAACGCCACGGCCAGCGGGTAGGCATCGAGGCTCAGGCGGTTGTCCAACACGTTGACGCCATCCACCGTCAGCATCTTAAGGCGCGGGTGCAATTGGTCAAAGGGCACGACGGCGAGCGCGCCCGGTGTCGCCTCCAAGCGCGCCAGCAGTTGGTCCAGCGGCAGTTCTTCCACCGCGCTGCGCCCCAGGACAGGCTCCAGCAGCGCGCCCGCGGTGGGCGCGGCCAACAGCGGCGCATCGTCTGCGCCCTGCCAGCGCATCTGCAATTCCTCCAGCGAGATGTCATCGCGGACAGTGGCAAAGGGCGCGACCACGGCATAGACGCGTTCGGCTACACGTAAAGGCGTATCGCGCCAGGGGACGATCTCAACCGTCGTCGTGGCATTTTCAAATTGATCCAGCAGCCGCAGCGGGTAGACGCCGTTGGTCGCCTGCACCGATTCAATCTGGCTCAGCCGCGCCAACAGGGGCATGGAGAGTTCCTCCGGCAGCCTTGGATCGACGGCGAGCGTCACCGGCCCGCTGAGGGCAATCGGTCGCGGCGTGGGGAAGGGTGTCGGCGTCGCGGTCGGGCGCGGGGTGGCTGTGGGCAGCGGTGCGGGGGTGATGAAATACGGGGCAGGCGGCACAGGTCGCTGGCG
>CAZYQJ010000076.1:0-1821 GCA_964649925.1 uncultured Litorilinea sp. | reverse complement strand
GCGGCGCGCCTGCGCCACCACAGCCGGATCGGTACACCCGGCCAGCATCTGTGTCGCCAAGAGCCATACCACCCCCAGCACAGCCCAGCGACCCAGACGGTAACCCCAGAAATGATCAGCGCGAGAATGCGATTCAGCCATAGGGTATCTGTTCTCTTGGATAGAATAGAATATCGTCTTCCGCCGGCATCCGCATCCGGTCTGCGGACGGCGCAGCAAGAGGTTCCAGTGGATATGACGTCTATGCGGCCAAACAAGTGCGGTGGAGTATAGCAGAGGGCGCGCCGTCACAGCAACGACAGCAAAAACAAAGCGGGCTTACATGCAAGATGACCGGCATTTGTGCAGTGCCGGTCATCCTATTTCTGCGGGGGCATACACGCCGCAAGCCGCACCGAAAACCGCGCCCACCCGCTGTTCACGCCGTGGGCGCACAGCCCCATATCGGGTTACTTAACTAAAATTCCACCTTGACATCGCCGCGGCGGGCGCGCCGCTGGGCCTGATCCTCGGCCTTGCGCGCCTCTTGCTCGGTCTTTTCCAGCAGGCTGTCCACCAGGGCGCGCGCCGCCAGGAGGCTCTCGCGCCGCGCCGCGTAGAAGTGGATCCAAAATTCCTCGGACAGCCCCAGGTCGTTGTGGCGCAGTTCTTCCACCAACCCGGTGGCCCCTTCCAAAAGCCAGGCCAGGGCGTTGAAAGCGTTCTCGCGTTCTTCGGAGGGTCGCCGCGGCACATCTCCATAATCCGGCGTATAGGGGCGCTGTGCGGCCCGGTTGCGTTCCGTCGTCTTGGCATCGCCGTTCTCGATCATATGCGCCCCTTTTGCCTAGCGGTTACGAGAAACGATCACGCGCATGACAGCGTAGTCGCCGCTGCCAAAGCGATACTTGTACTCCTCATCCCCCTGCATAAAGTCAAAGACGCGACAGCCCACGGCAATTGCATACTGGATCGTGTAGGCCAGCAGCACCCAACCAGGGCTGAGATGGGCGTGCGCCTCCGGGTCGTAGCCGGAGTTGTACAGCAGATAGCGCCCCTCATACTCAAAGCCAAGCAGTGCAGCGGTCTTTTCGCCGTTGAGCGTCAGGAAACAAAGGCGCAGAAAGCCTGCATCCAGCATCCGCTGCGCCATGCCGCCAAAAAAGCGCCGCATCTCCGGCGTCATAAACTCCGCTTTGTCGGCGCGGCTGGCCTGCTGTAGCGCAACAAAGTCGTCCATTTCGGCGGCCAGGTTGTCTTGCGGCCCCACAAAATAGAACTGCACCTCGGTCTCGCGCTCGGCGCGGCGCTGTTTGCGGCGGATCTCGTGGCGCTGTTTCTTGTCAACTTGCTGCTGTAGATAGGTGTCGTAGGTGGGTGGGAGGATAAACTGCGGGGCAGTGTCTTCCTGGGTCACCTGCACATCCAGGTCGGCATCCGTCATCATGGGCGGCAGGTCACGGTAGGTCAGGCTGTCTTCGGGCAGGTTACACAAGTCCAGCACATCCCATTCCGGGGCCTGGCTACTACACAACCAGTCGCACAGCGCGCCATAGACAACGGTTTCCCACCCCTGGGCGGCGATGATGTCCAGATAGTCGCTGACCTCAATACAGCCGACAATGTTGAACTTGTACTTTCCGGCCCACGGCCCATCGCTGTTGACTACGCGATAGAGCGGCACGATCCCGACCAGTTCATCGGTATCGGTGCGGCGCATGGCGAGTATCCATAACTCCCCTTCCCCCAAATACTCCCACCAGGTTGTCTGCCACTCGTAGGTCAGGAAGATCGTATTGAAGCGGCTTCGCCGCAAGAGGGCATTCCATTCCGCCCGCAACG
>CAZYQJ010000075.1:7469-13115 GCA_964649925.1 uncultured Litorilinea sp. | reverse complement strand
GACGCTGATCCTGGAGCCGATCGTGCTGCTGGGCATAGCGACGGGCGACCCGCGCTATGTCGAATGGGGCGAGGCAACGCTCGCCAAGTGGGACGAGTGGTGGGATCAGTACCCCCAGGCCAATCATAGCTGTGGCTATACGGCCATGCGCCAGTTCGCCGCCGGGGAAAAGAACGTCTTTGAACTGCGCGAAAACATGCACGCCCACACCTTCCATATGACGCTGTTGGGCCTGGCTGCGCTCTACAACGCCACAGGCAAGGACGAATATCGTGAGGTGGTGACCGGTTCGGTCAACCGGCTGGCGGATGAGTGGATCTTCCTGACCGGCGGCATGAGTTCGCTTGAACGCTATGTGCCTCACAAATATTACAATGCACGCAATCAGATCGAGGTCTGCCCACAGCACACCTGGATTCTGTTGTTGGATCAAATGTTGCGCTGGACCGGCGAACAGCGCTATGTGGCCGAGATCGAGCGCGATTTGTTCAATCACTTCCTGGCCGCACAGTTGGCCGATGGCAGCAACTGGAGCTATTTTACCCCGCTGAATGGCCGCGCACGCGAGCCGGAGACCCCTAACTGCTGCAACGCGGCGGGCCATCGCATCGCCGGACGCATGCCGACCTACCTCTACGGTCTGCGCGGCAACGCGCCTGCGGTATTGATGTACACGGCGAGTTCGGCGGTGCTGCGCCCGGATGGCGCGCCTGCCGTCCACCTGGAGCAGCGCACCCGCTATCCCTCGGACGGCGCGGTGCAGGTCGATGTGCGCCCGGAGGGGGATGCGCGCTTTGCCCTGCATCTCGCCATTCCGCCCTATGCCGAAGGGGCGACGGTGCGCGTGGGGGATGGCGACCCGCTGACGGTGAAGGCCGGTGATTTCCATGTGATCGAGCGCGAATGGCCGAGCAGCGGGGTGACGGTGCATCTCGACCTGCCCATGCCGCTGAGCTGGCAGGGTAACGACGATGTGGCGGCTTTGCGTCGCGGGCCGCTGGTCTACGCCTACTTCCAAGATGCACAGCCCGACAAGGTGGTCTTCCACGACCGCCGGGGGATGTACCCTGACGACGTGCGGCTGATCGCGGATACCGCGCAGCCGCCGGTGGTGGAGGAGGAGGCCGCGCCGGAAGGGATGCTGGGGCCGGTGCTGCGCGTGCGCGGGGCGCAGTTGAGCCGCCCGCCGCTCTTTGCCAAGTCAGCGGCCAACACGGCGCTGCCTGCCGAGACCGAGCAGACATTGTGGCTGCATCCCTTTGTCAACCAGGGGGCGATCCGTGGCGAGTTTGGGGTCTTCCTGCATCACACCAAACGCAATTCGCACGGCTAAAGCCGGGAGTGAGGTAACAATCATGTCAGGCTGCAAGCCTGACTACGCAATTCCGCGGTTCGTCGCTGCGGCTGAAAGCCGTACGTTTTCGGGTGGTCTGTACCGGCGGCTGCAAGATCGCCGGTACAATTACCACGAATTCAACTACTGCGAACTCAACGAATGACAAGAAAGACGGATGCTATGCACAAAGGTCCTGTAGATACCACTGCCAGCCCCCATGCAAAACTCCGCACGCTGCCGCTCGACGCGGTGACGATTGTGGGTGGTTTTTGGCAGGGGCGGCAGCAGATCAACCAAACTGTGAGCCTGCGCCACGGCTACCGCCAGTTGGAGAAGTCGGGCAACTTCAACAACCTCCTGCTGGCCGCGGGCAAGGGCGAAGGCGAGTATCGCACCCCTGTCTTTATGGATTCGGATGTCTATAAGTGGCTGGAGGCCGTGGGCTATGAACTGGCGCGGCATGACGACCCCGAACTGGTGCAGATGGCCGATTACGCCATTGGCCTGGTCGAAGCCGCCCAGGGCGAAGATGGCTACCTGAACTCCTATTGGCAGGTGGTGGAGCCGGATCGTCGCTGGCAGGATTTGCAGCACGGCCATGAACTCTACTGCGCCGGTCATCTCTTCCAGGCTGCAGTCGCCTACTATCGCGGCACGGGCGATGAACGGCTGCTCAATGTCTCGCGCCGTTTTGCCGACTATATCGATTCGGTCTTTGGCCCTGGCAAGCGCGCCGGTACACCCGGCCATCCCGAGATCGAGACGGCATTGGTAGAACTCTACCGTGCTACCGGCGAACGCCGTTATCTTGACCTGGCGATCTACTTCCTCGACCAGCGCGGGCGCGGGCTGTTGGGCACGCACCGCCTGGGGAGTTCCGCTTACTACCAAGATCATGTGCCCGTGCGTGAGGCCGAAACGGTGGAAGGTCACGCCGTGCGCCAGCTTTATCTGACCGCAGGCATGACCGATGTCTATCTGGAGAATGGCGACCAGGCCATGATGGACGCGCTGGAACGGCTGTGGCAGAACATGGTCGGCAAGAAGCTGCATGTCACCGGCGGCGTGGGCGCGGAGCACGCGGGGGAAGCCTTTGGCGAGGCCTACGAACTGCCCAATGAGCGCGCTTACTGCGAAACCTGCGCCCAGATCGCCAGCATCCAATGGAACTGGCGTATGTTGCTGGCGACGGGCGAGCGGCGTTTTGCCGACCTGATGGAACTCACGCTCTATAATGGCTTCCTGAGCGGTGTTTCGCTGGACGGCTGCCGCTATTTCTATGTAAATCCGCTGCTCAGCCGCGGCAGCGAACCGTGGCTGGGGCGCAAGCACATTGTGCGGCCTGAATGGCATGGCTGCGCCTGCTGCCCGCCCAACGTGATGCGGCTGCTGGCTTCGCTGGCGCATTATATGGTCACGACCGACGCCAGCGGCGTGCAGGTGCATCACTACGCCACTGCCCAGATTACGCCCGAATTCGATAGCCGCCAGGTGGGGCTGTCGGTGGAAAGCGATTATCCGTGGTCGGGGGATGTCAAGCTAACGGTGACTGCCACCGACAGCCAGCCGTGGGAACTACGTCTGCGTATCCCTGGCTGGGCCGATTCTGCCCAGGTGTCGGTCAACGGCGAAGCGGTGACCTTAGCGCCGGGCGCAGAGTATGCGGCCATCCAGCGTGCCTGGCAGCCAGGGGACACGGTCACGCTGTCGCTGGCAATGGATCCCGTGCTGCTGGCCGCGCACCCGCGTGTGGATCCAGCCCGCGCCAGTGTGGCCTTGCAGCGCGGCCCGCTGGTCTATTGTCTGGAGCAGGCCGACCAGCCCGCCGATGTGGATGTGCAGGATGTGGCCGTTCCGCCTACGCCGCAGTTCGAAACGACCTGGCGGCCTGACCTGCTGGACGGCGTCACCACCATCCAACTGGATGGGCTTGCCCTCGACACGTCGGCCTGGGATAATACGCTCTATCGCCCGCTGGAGAGCCTGACAGCGCCGCAGCGGCGCGCGGTCAAACTCACCGCGGTTCCTTACTACGCCTGGGCCAACCGGGGACCGGGCGTCATGCGCGTCTGGATTCCACTGGAGACCAGCCGCTAAGTCACAGGGGCGGGTCACGACCGTCCTGGAGCTATGCAATTCAAGGATGATTGGGATCAGGCGCAACAACGCCTGCTGGCCTGGTGGGAGTGTGAGGTGGTGGATCGGGCCTGCATTCAGGTCACGGCCCCCCGTCAAGGGGTCACCCTGCGATCAATCCCTGATCCCGGCTCCGTGGAAGCGCGTTGGACAGATATCGACTATGTGATGGAAAGCCAGGGGGATCGCATCCGCTGTACCTACTACGGTGGGGAAGCGTTCCCCCTGTTCAACCCCGACCTCGGACCGGATATCTTCGCCGGTTTTTTGGGCGCACCCATCCACTTTGCACCGGATACCAGTTGGGCCGACCCGCTGATTACAGCGTGGGAGACGCGGCCCATGCTGGCGCTTGAACCGAAAAACCCGTGGTGGCAGCTTCAGACGGGCCTGCTGGCCGCGGCGGCGGAGGCAGGTCGCGGCAAGTGGCTGACGGGCATCCCGGATACCCACGCCGGTGGCGATGCGCTGGCCGCGCTGCGCGGGCGGCAGGCACTCTGTTTTGACCTGATCGATCACCCGGATGAGGTGCAGGCCGCCATGTCGGAACTGGCCGCGATGGTGGATCCGGTCTATTCGGCCTTCTATGCCTATGTCGATTGGCAGACGCAAGGGTCTTCGTCGGGGTGGCTGCCGACATGGAGTACGGGCCGCTGCAATGTGATCCAATGTGACCTGCTGGCGTTGATTTCGCCCGCCATGTTTGAACGCTTCTTTTTGGAGGAATTGGTTGTCCAGGCCCGTTGGCTGGATCGGGTCATCTATCACCTGGATGGCCCGCAGTGCATTTGTCACCTGGATCACCTGCTGGCGATCCCCGAAATTCGGGCGATCCAATGGGTGCCCGGCGCGGGCCAGCCGCCGATGCCGCATTGGATACCCCTGCTCAAGCGGATTCAGGCCGCTGGCCGGGCGCTGCACCTCACCGTGAACCCCGAAGAGGTGCCGGTGCTGCTGGCGGAGCTTTCGCCCGCCGGGTTGCTGCTCCAGACCAGCGTTGCCTCTGAATCGGAAGCGAAAGACCTAGTGCATCATGTCGCCCGCTGGACGCATGCCCGCTGATGCGGCTGGCGTACTGGCGGCGCGACCGTTCCATATGAACTACCTGTTCATGACTTGATCATGCTTGTATAAGGAGATTCTAATGAAACCCGTAACCTTGGGCCTCATTGTGGGAAATCGAGGCTTTTTCCCCAGCCATCTGGCGGAGACCGGACGTGCCGAGATGATCGACACGCTGGAAAAGGCTGGCTATAAGGTGGTGGCGCTGTCGCCGCAGGATAGCGAATACGGCAGCGTCGAAAGCATTGAGGACGCGCGCAAGTGCGCCGAACTCTTGGACGCGCACCGCCAAGAGATCGACGGTGTGGTGGTGACGCTGCCTAACTTTGGCGACGAGCGCGCCATCGCCAACAGCCTGCGCTGGTCTGGGCTGAACGTGCCGGTCTTGGTGCAAGCCTATCCCGACGAAGTGGACAGCATGACGATTGCCGACCGTCGCGACAGCTTCTGCGGCAAGATGTCACTGTGCAACAACTTCCGCCAGTACGGCATCCCTTTCACCCTGACAACGCTGCACACGGTCGCGCCGAGCCACCCTAGCTTCCAGATGGACTTGGCGAACTTTGGCGCGATCTGCCGCGTCACGCGCAGCATGAAGGGGCTGCGTATCGGCGCGCTGGGCGCACGCCCCACCAACTTCAACACCGTGCGCTATAGCGAAAAGCTGCTGGAGCAGAACGGTATTTCGGTGGAGACGCTTGACCTGTATGAGTTGTTTGGCTGGGTCAATGCCCTGGCAGACGACGACCCGGCTGTGACCGAAAAGCTGACCGCCATCCGCGCCTATGTGGACACGCGCAACGTGCCGGAAGAATCGCTGGTTAAGATGGCGAAGTTTGGCACGACGGTAGATCGCTGGATGCAAGACAAAGCCCTGCGTGCGGCATCGGTGCAGTGCTGGACGGCAATGGAGGAGTTCTTCGGCGTTGTGCCCTGCACGCTGATGAGCATGATGAGCAATGAGTTGATCCCGGCTGCCTGCGAAGTGGATACGATGGGCGCGCTGGCGATGTACATCCTGGCCCAGGCCAGCGCGAAACCAAGCGCGCTGGTAGACTGGAACAACAACTATGGCGAAGACCCCGACAAGGCGGTGATCTTCCATTGCCGCA
>CAZYQJ010000075.1:0-7459 GCA_964649925.1 uncultured Litorilinea sp. | reverse complement strand
AAGCAGGAAGAGAGCGACCAGCCGCTTCACATGTATTATCAGGAGATCATTGCCGGGACAGTGGGCGCGGAGAACACCTACGGCACGATCTATGGGCGGATCAAGCCCAACGCCTTTACCTATCTGCGCGTCACCACCGACGACCTGGAAGGCAAGATGCGCGCCTATGTGGGCGAAGGCGAATTCACCGACGATGCGCTGCTCACCTTTGGCGGCTATGGCGTGGTGAAGGTGCCGCGCTTCCAGGGGTTGCTCCAGTTCATCTGTGAAAACGGTTATGAGCATCATGTGACAGTCAACCCTGCACAAACGGCCAATGCGGTCTATGAGGCCCTGACCAAATACCAGGGCTGGGATGTCTATCACCATCGCTAAGCATGCACCGTAACGCGTGTATGTGGTTCTCTGTGCAAGGAGATCAGTATGAGTCCAAAATATGCCATCGGCGTAGATTTCGGCACGGAATCGGGCCGCGCCTTGTTGGTGGATGTGGCCGATGGCCGCGAAATCGCGACCGCGGTGCATGCCTACGCCAACGGGGTCATCGATGAAACCCTGCCTGGCTCATCGATCCGGCTGGAGCCGGACTGGGCGCTGCAAGACCCCAACGATTACATTGAGGTGTTGAAGCAGACCATCCCGGCGGTGCTGCGTGAGAGCGGGGTCAGCCCGGCAGACGTGATCGGGGTGGGGATCGACTTCACAGCCTGTACGATGCTGCCCACCAAGCAGGACGGCACACCGCTCTGCCAACTGCCCGAATACCGTGACGAGCCGCACGCCTGGGTCAAACTGTGGAAGCACCATGCGGCGCAGCCCGAAGCCGACCGCATCAATGAGGTGGCGCGCGAGCGCGGCGAACGCTGGCTTGACCTCTACGGCGGCAAGATCTCGTCCGAGTGGTTCTTCAGCAAGGCATTGCAAATCCTCAACGAAGCGCCGCACATCTATCACGCAGCCGACCGCATGCTCGAAGCCGCCGACTGGGTGATCTGGCAGTTGACAGGCCGCGAGACGCGCAACTCCTGCACCGCAGGCTATAAGGCCATCTGGCAGAAGGGGGAGGGCTTCCCCAGCCGGGAGTACTTCGCCGCGCTGCACCCAGAGATGGCGGATATCGTGGACACCAAGATGTGCCGCGAGATCGTGCCGCTGGGCGCTAAGGCAGGTGAACTGACCGAGCAGGCCGCCGGATGGACGGGATTGCAGCCTGGCATTGCAGTGGCCGTCGCCAATGTGGATGCACACGTCACCGTGCCCGCGGCGCAGGCCACTGACCCCGGCATCATGACCATCATCATGGGCACAAGCAACTGCCACATGGTGTTGGGGACAGAGCGTGTCGAGGTCGAGGGGATGTGCGGTGTGGTGGAGGACGGCATTGTGCCGGGGCTTTATGGCTATGAGGCCGGGCAAAGCGGCGTGGGCGATATCTTCGCCTGGTTTGTGGAACATGCCGTGCCGCCGGTCTACCATGAGGAGGCCAAACGCCGCGGCATTCCGCTGCACGCGCTGTTGGAGGAAGAAGCGGCCAAGCAGAAGCCTGGCGAACATGGGCTGCTGGCGTTGGACTGGTGGAACGGCAACCGGTCCACGCTGGTAGATGTGGAGTTGAGCGGTCTGCTGGTGGGCGCGACGCTCGCCACGACCGCACCCGACATCTACCGCGCCCTGCTTGAATCCACAGCCTTTGGAACGCGGGAGATCATCGAGGCCTTTACGCGCAGCGGTGTGCCGGTGGATCGTATCGTGGCGGCGGGCGGGCTGCCGGAGCGCAACCGCCTGTTGATGCAGATTTACGCCGATGTCACCAACCGCGAATATCGCATCATCAAGAGCGCGCTGGGCGGCGCGCTGGGCGCGGCCATGCATGGCGCGGTCGCAGCCGGTGAGGCCGCAGGCGGCTATGCGGATATCTTTGCCGCATCTAAGAAGATGGGCGGGCTGAAGGATGAGGTCTACCGGCCCATCCCCGAAAATGTGGCTGTGTATGACAAACTCTATACCGAGTACAGCACGCTCTACAGCTACTTTGGCCGGGGTGAGAACGACGTGATGAAGCGGCTGCGCGCCTTGCGCCGCGCGGCGTTGGCTGAGTAATAGGGAGATAGGGAATGGGCAGTAGGGAGTAGGGGCAGAAGGTGAGTGGAAGCGGCCATGCTCTGCACCCTACTCCCTACCTCCCTATCTCCCCACTCCCTTCTTCATATGTGGAAGGAAGCTTATGCTTGACGCATTGAAAGTTGAACTGCACAAGTTGCACTTGATGCTGCCCGCGGAGGGGCTGGTCACCTGGACGTCGGGCAACGTCAGCGCGCGTGACCCGGAGACAGGGCTGGTGGTGATCAAGCCGAGCGGCGTGATGTATGAAGACCTGCGGCCTGAAGACCATGTGGTGTTGGATCTGGAGGGCAATGTGGTCGAGGGGACGCTCAAGCCCTCATCGGACACGGCCAGCCATCTCTACATCTACCGTCACCGGCCTGATGTCAACGGCATCGTCCACACCCATTCACCCTATGCCACGGCCTTTGCCGCGCTGGGCAAGCCGATCCCGGTCTATCTGACCGCCATCGCCGACGAGTTCGGCCAGGCGATCCCCTGTGCGGGGTTTGCGCTGATCGGCGGCGAGGAGATCGGCAAGCAGGTGGTGGACAATATCGGGAGTTGCGCGGCGGTGCTGCTCAAGAATCACGGCGTCTTTACAGTCGGCAAGAGCGCACGCGCCGCGGTCAAGGCTGCGGTCATGGTGGAAGATGTCGCCAAGACAGTGCATCTGGCGTTACAGCTAGGCCAGCCCGACGAGATCCCGCAAGAGGATGTCGAAAAGCTGCACCACCGCTATACGCATGTATATGGGCAGTAGGCAGGTGGGGAGTGGGGAGTAGCCAGTTGCAGTAGCCAGTAGTCAGAGTAGTGTCAAAGTCTGATCTGCTTGTGCCTTACTGCCCACTCCCTACTCCTTTTCTTCTGCTAGCAGCCGCGGCAGGCCTTCAATCCGTGCCCAGCCTTCATCTTCGCGAACGTGTTCGACTTCGATGTCGGTGAAGTAGCGGTCCAGCACAGCGGCGCGCTCCATGGCGAGCGGCGGCGAGCAGTAGTCTTCTTCTTCCCAAATGGCGCGGCCGTCCTCCAGCCGCCGCGCCCCCTGCAGGCCGCGGGTCAACGCCTGCCCAAAGGGACGCATCTCCACAAATGCATCTTCAGCCAGTTTGGCCGCCAGTTCATCCATCAGTTCGGGCCGCGGTGTAGCCCGCACCAGATAATAGGCCATAGAATACCCTCCTGAACACCCTGCTTGATACGCATACATTTGATCGCACCCCACGCTGCTTGACATCCGTATTCTCTTGCGTAAGATGCCTTTGTCAAATCCACCACCACGCGAGGAAGTTCTGTCGCAATGACCGTCTCTAGTTCTGTGTCGCAGGTCTGCCCGAAGCTACGGTCGATTGACATTCGTCCCCACGCCCACAATGGACAACCCTATCTCATGCTGCGAGACCCGCTGCAACTCAGCGACCGGACGATCCTGCTGCCGCAGGGGATGAGCCTGGTGCTGGCCTATTGCGACGGGATGCTCACCCCGGCGCAGATGACTCGCGCCATCAGCCGCTATCTCGGCATGGAGGTGCCGGACGAGGTTGTGACACGGGTGATCGACGCGCTCGACGAGGCATGTCTGCTGGAAAATGATCGCACCGCGGCAGCCTTGGCCGCAGCACGCGCCGCGTATCGTCAGGCCCCTAGCCGCCCATCACTCATGGCCGGGCAGGGCTATCCTGCCGACCCGGATGACCTGCACGCCTTCCTCGAAGCATACCTGATCCAGGCGCGGCACAGCCGCAATGGTGCAGGGATGGCCGACCGCAGCCGTGTGATGGGGCTGCTCAGCCCGCACATTGACTACCCGCGCGGCGGTTCGGTCTATGCCCAGGTGTGGGATCAGGCAGCGGAGGCCGTTCAAGCGGCAGACCTGGTGGTGATCTTCGGGACCGACCACTACGGGGCAGACCCCATTACCTTAACCCGCCAGCACTACGCAACGCCGTATGGGATCCTCCCAACCGCGTGCGAGATCGTGGACGGGCTGGCGTCTGTCGTGGACGCGGTGGAAGGCCGGGAAGCCGCATTTGCCGGGGAACTGCGCCATCGTGGGGAACACTCGCTGGAACTGGTGTCCATCTGGCTGCATCACATGCGCCAGCGACGTCCGGTGGAGGTGGTGCCCATCCTGGTGGGCGGGTTCCATCACTTTATCCACAACGGCACATCGCCGGAGGATGACCCGCTGCTGAACCGCGCGCTGGACACGCTGGCCCATGCCGCGGCAGGCCGCAACCTGCTGGTGGTCGCGTCAGGCGACCTGGCGCATGTCGGCCCGGCGTTTGGAGGGGAGCCGCTGACCGCAGCCGCACGCGCCGCAGTGGCCGCGGCGGATGAGGAGTTGATCGGCCACATGCGCGCCGGGGATGCTGGCGGCTTCTTTGAGAGCATTCGCCAGGTACGCGACCGCAACAACGTCTGCGGCGTGTCCCCTATCTATCTGACCCTGCGCCTGTTGGAACGCGTGGCCGGGCCGGTGGTGGGGGAAGCGGCGGGCTACGCCTCATGCCCTGCCGACGAATACGACACCTCCGCGGTCACGGTCGGCGGGATGCTCTTCCACGCGTCCAGCGGTTGACCCAGATGCCGCACCCGCCAAAAGGGGTGCTCTAGCCAACGCCGTTCCTGGCGGTAGGTCCAGATCAGACCTATGCGTTGGTCTTCAAAGTCGCGGCGCACCGCGGCGGCGTAGCCTGCTAAGGCTGTGGTCTCCCCGTCTAGATACCTATTGATGGCGTCGGCTGCGCGCTGCGCCGAGGTCAGCGCCCGGTAGATCCCCATGGACGTGAGCGGGTCGAGCGCGGCGGCGGCATCGCCCGCGGCCAACCATCCATCCCCGGCCAGCGGGTCCATCCGGTAGGTATTGGCTGGACGCACCACCGTTTCGCCGGCGACCTGATAGCCTGCCAGCCGTTGGCGTGCGTGAACGGTTTGCGCCAGTTGGCTGCGCCACAGGCTTTGCACATTCATGCCTCTGTCCTGCGCGAGCGGCGGGTCTGTCATCCAAACGGCGACCATCATCCGATTGGGCAGCGGCGTTGTGTACCACCAGCCCTGGGCCGCGGCTTCGACCAGCAGGGTGTGGCCGCGTACGCCCGGCGGCGTGGGCGCGACCAGCCAACTCGCCACCCCGACAAGACGGTCATACACGATACGATGGCTGCCCAGCTTGCGCGCCAGGACGGATGCGCGCCCGCTGGCATCCACCAGCACGCGGCAGCGGTGCATGGTCTGATCCCTTGCGGCAGTGATCGTTACGTTCCACCCCTGCGCGGTTTTGTGGAGGGCAGACAGTGCGGCGTCGAACCGGATGGCTGACCCCGCGGCGCGGGCCGCGTCCAGCAGGCAGGCGTCAAAGCGCGCCCGGTCCAGGTTCCAGCCGTCGCCGTAGGGGGTATAGACAAAATCGCGCTGCGCCAGGTGGGGGCTGCCCCAGGCCGACTGCACGCCGGGGCAGCGCAAATGGCCGCCGTCCGCCACGGCAGGCCACACCCCCAATGCTTCCAAGAAGGGCCGGGCATGGGGCGGCAGATGTTCGCCCACGCGCCGGGTCTGTGTCTGTTTGCGTCCAATCAGCAGGACACGCAGCCCGCGGCGGCGCAGGTGGATCGCCAGCGCGCAGCCCGCCACCCCCGCGCCGCAGATCAGAACATCGAACACCCGTTACCCCTTCCGCGCCAGCGTATCGCGCAATCTATTCAGAGGGTGCAGTTTCCAACCCTATCGACAAACCAGGTGACCGCTACGCCAGGGTCAGCACGCTGCGCGCGACCTCGCCCGCCATCAGATCGGTGAAGGCCTGTTCCACCTGATCGAGCGCATAGCGATGGCTGATCAGCCGGTCGACCGGCAGCCGCCCGCCGCGATAGAGTTCGAGCAACTTGGGCAAATCTACCAGCGGTTTGGAGGAACCGGCAAAACAGCCAAGCAGCCGTTTGTTCTGCGCGATCAGCATGGCAGCCGAGATGGGGACTTCCTCCTTGAGCGCGTGCATGCCCATGACGACCGCGGTCCCGCCAGGGCGCACGCCCGCCAATGCCTGCGAGATGGTCACCGCCGCGCCTACGCTGTCAAAGGCGTAGTCCGGTCCCAGCCGGGTGATCTCGCGCAGGGCCTGAACGGCATCGGTCTCGCGGCTGTTGATGGTGTGGGTCGCGCCTAGTTCGCGCGCGTAGTCCAACTTGCTCTGCACAATGTCGACGGCAATGATGGGGTAGCAGCCCGCCAGCACACAGCCCAGCAGCGCGCTCAGCCCCACGCCGCCACAGCCGATCACCGCGGCAGAACTGCCCGCCGCGATCTGCGCTGTGTTGAGGACAGCACCCACCCCGGTCAACACCGCACAGCCGATCACCGCGCCCACCTCAAAGGGCACATCGTCGGGCAGCGGGACCAGCCCGTTCTGGTGGATGACGGCATGGTCAGCCATCGTGGCGGAGCTAAGATAGGGCTTGAGTTCCAGCCCGTCCAGGGTGCGGTGGCGCAGCGTGCCGTCGGGCATCAATGAACGCACGGTGGTGACCGCGGCGCGCTCGCACAGCGTGGGCCGCCCAGCCAGGCAGGTAGGGCATTCCAGACAGGAGGGCAGCCAGTTGATCATCACACGGTCGCCCGGTTTGACGCGCGTCACCTCCGGCCCAACCGCTTCGACCACGCCCGCGCCCTCATGGCCGAGGACGACCGGCGGCGTGGTGCGGAGTTCACCCTTATAGGTATGCAGGTCGGAATGGCAGACGCCCGCGGCTTGGATGCGCACCAACACTTCCTTGGGGTGGGGCGCTTCGAGTTCGATCTCTTCTACGCTCAACTGGTCGATGGCTCGCGCCACCGCCGCACGGATTTTCACAAGGGGACTCCTCTCGTCGTGCAGGGTTTGTCATGCAAAATGGCAGTCAATAGAGATATGGGATAAGACGCTTTGTGCGCGCCTGATAGGCGCGATAGTCCGGGATCGCAGCCGCCAACAGCCCTTCTTCATAGTGTAGTTTGACCAGCAGGTCGATCCCTAAGATCCCCAGCGCAACCCAGCGCGCCAGTGACGGGTGATACCACACCAGCCCTAGCCCGGCCAGCATCAGGGCCGCGTACATTGGATGGCGGATCCAGCGATAAGGGCCGCGCGCCACCAAGCGCGCGCCGGGGCGTACATCGGGTGTGATGTTCAGCTTGCTGTGGCGCATGGCCGCAATCGCCCACAGCCCCAACAGCCCCCCGGCGATCTCCAGCATCAGCGGCCAGCCGCGTGCCAGCCAGGGGCCGGTGAATGCCAGGTACCCCAGCAGCGCAAACTGGAGCGCGACCAACACGAGTGAAAACGGGCGCAGCGTCATCGTCGGCGGGCGGTTGGCCTAGC
>CAZYQJ010000074.1:0-13187 GCA_964649925.1 uncultured Litorilinea sp. | reverse complement strand
ATCAACGCGACGGCCACCCCCACCAGCACCCACGGCTGCCGGTAGAGACCCTCTACCGCATTGTTGGTTTGTTCTGACTGTATCATGATGGGTTCACTCAATTGTGCGCCTGTGCCACCGTCGCCGCTTCCACCAGCGCAATCGCCTGTGGCAGCGGGTCTATGCCTGGTTCCACAGGCACATCGGGCTGTAAGCCATATCCATCAATTGGATGTCGATTGGGCGTGAGCCATTGGCCGTTGGTCACATGTAAACTACTCTGGTCGGGCAGTTCATGGATCAACTGCACACTCCCCTTGCCATACGTCTGTTCCCCGACCAGCGTAGCACGGCCATGGTCCTGCAGCGCGCCCGCTACAATTTCGCTGGCGCTGGCCGACCCGGCATCCACGATCACAGCCAGCGGCGCATCGCCTGCCGCCATGCCGGGAAAAGCCTGCTGCACCGCTTCACTGCCGTCGGCACGCCGTTCAATATAGACCACCCCGTCATCTAGCCAGAGATCAGCGATCTTGACCGCTGTATCGACCAGCCCGCCGGGATTCCCGCGCAGGTCCAGGATATAGCCGGTTACCCCCTGGACCGACAACTCCTCGATGGCCTGGCGCATCTCGTCCGCGCTGCGTTCGGTAAAGAGGGTATGGCGGATGTAGCCGATAGGCGGGTCGCCCGGCTCGCCGATAATGCGCCATTCAATGCTCGGCGTGTAGATTTCGGCGCGGGTGATGTGCAGCGTCACCTCCTCGTCTGCGCCCGCCGCCATCCGGCGCACTGCCAGCGTGACCCGGCTGCCCACCGGCCCGCGCACCAGCGCGATGACTTCCTCGATCGACATCTGCGCGCTGATCTCCTGGCCGTTCACCATCAGCAGCAAATCGCCCTCACGCAGCCCGGCGCGCGCGGCTGGCTGCCCCTCCACGGGGTGCAAGATGTAGCCGTCTGCGCTGGCCTCCACGTTTGCGCCGATCCCGCCATACTTCCCGGCCAGTTCATCGCGTTCGAGTTGGCGCGGCTGCGGTTCCACAAAGAAGGTGTAGGGGTCGTCAAACGACTCCACCATCCCGCGGATCGCGCCGTAGTTGCGCTGGGTGGCGGTCGGCTTGTTGCCGTAGAAATCGCGCTCCAGCAGCCGCCAGGCCTCCCAGAAGACTGCCATATCCCCCTCGCCACCGGGCGCGATGGCCGGTGCCATGGCAGTTTGCGGGGTCATATGCAGCAGCGGATAGCTGACATATCCCACCCCGAAGGCCAGGCCGATCATCACGATTAAGACAAGATAGATGGGCAAGTGACGCATGGACATAAGCAAGCGGGAATTTTACCACAGCCCTGCCCCGCGCTCAAGCAGTCAGCCACGTAAGCCAAGATATCCCGTGCTTTGAACGTCCGGCGGTGATTCGGAACAACCTGCAGGCGATCTGGCTGAACTATACCAGAACAGGAACAAAACGCCCCCTCTGAATAATGCGTCCATCTTTCCTTCTGCAGGTCGATCGTCTGTTCCATTCTCACGGGAAACCGCAACCGTCTTCTCGCTGCGCCGCTATCAAGCGCCGCCGGTTGTGATTCGATTGACCGTCCCACTTGGTGTTCTGATGGCGACCCATTCATTGGATGGACGTCATCTGCACAATAACGCAGGCGTGGACGATGTTGGACGATCTAATCATTTCCAGGAGGTTCTATGACGATCGCAGAGAGAGGGGTGGCGCAGTTGGAGGCCGAGTGGGAGACAGCCCCGCGCTGGGCGGGCAGCCAACGTACCTATACCGCCGAGCAGGTGTTTAGGCTGCGCGGTACGGTTGCGGTGGAGTATAGTCTAGCGCGTTTAGGGGCCAATCGGCTTTGGTCGCTGCTGCACAGTGAGCCGTTTGTCCGGTCGCTGGGCGCAGTGACGGGCAACCAGGCAGTACAGATGGTCCAAGCAGGGCTGAAGGCCATCTATCTGAGTGGCTGGCAGGTGGCGGGTGACGCCAACAACGCCGGGCAGACCTATCCAGACCAAA
Source organism: uncultured Litorilinea sp. (assembly GCA_964649925.1). Classification (GTDB taxonomy): domain Bacteria; phylum Chloroflexota; class Anaerolineae; order Caldilineales; family Caldilineaceae; genus QEUY01. Next base: position 11,181 of record CAZYQJ010000074.1, on the reverse strand, counting down.
GCCTCTATCCGGCGGACAGCGCACCGGCTTTGGTGCGGCGGCTCAACAATGCCCTGATGCGTGCCGATCAGATCGACCACGTACGCGGCCAGAACCGCACCTACTGGATGGCGCCCATTGTGGCCGATGGCGAATCGGGATTTGGGGGAACGCTCAATACCTTTGAGTTGATGAAGGCCATGATTGAGGCCGGTGCGGCGGGTGTCCACTTCGAAGACCAATTGGCGTCTGCCAAGAAGTGCGGTCATATGGGCGGCAAGGTGCTGGTCCCCATGCGCGAGTTTATCCACAAACTGACCGCGGCCCGGCTCGCCGCCGACCTGCTGGATGTCCCCACAATCTTGATCGCGCGCACCGACGCCGATTCAGCCCAATTGCTCACCAGCGATGTAGACCCAAGGGACGCGCCTTATATCGTCCGCCATGATCGCACCCATGAAGGCTTCTTCCACATCACGGGCGGGCTGGACTATGCGATTGCCCGCGGGCTGGCCTTTGCCCCCTATGCCGACCTCCTCTGGTGCGAGACGTCGACGCCGGACTTGGGTGAGGCGCGCGAGTTCGCCGCAGCCATCCACGCCGAGTTCCCCGGCAAGATGCTGGCCTATAACTGCTCGCCCTCGTTCAACTGGCGGCGCAAACTGGACGAACGCACGATTGCGAGCTTTCAGGAGAAGTTGGGGGAGATGGGCTATAAGTTCCAGTTCGTAACGCTGGCAGGCTTCCATGCGCTCAACAGCGCCATGTTTGACCTCGCGGCTGGCTACCGCGAAACCGGGATGGCGGCCTATTCGCGCTTGCAGGAGCGCGAGTTTGAGATGGAAAAGCAGCACGGCTTTGGCGCGATTAAGCATCAGACCTTTGTCGGTGCGGGCTATTTTGACGAGGTGCAGTTGACGATCACTGGCGGCGCGGCCTCGACCACCGCCATGCACGGCTCCACAGAAGAAGCGCAATTCACCCCGGCCTGAGCCGCCAAGCCGGAAACGTCGAGATGTCGCCCGGCACTAACGACACCGGGCGACATCCCACCCCCCTTCTGACGACTCTCCCTAGCCGCGGAACCACCCGCGCTCGCCTATCGTTTACAGGTCACGCATGATCCAGGATTGCATTTCGACGCCTGGTTGCGGTAGACTTGCCAGGACAATGCAACGTTCGTGGCACGGTACGATTCAGGCAGAAGAGGTGTAGGGTGGCCCTACAAGAGAAACAAAGCCTAAACCAGCGCATCTTGAGTAGGCTGCGCGGCGTAGGGACGCAGCCCGCGGAGGAAGAAACGGTTGGCCCACAGCAACCACCCGTCCAGGACGAAACTTCCGACGCGGCACGCAGCGAAGAAGCCGCACTGATTGAACGCGCTCGCCAGGACCCGGAAGCCTTCGGCGTGCTCTATGAACTGCACGTAGACCGGGTCTATGCCTATATCTATCACCGGGTCGGCAATGTACAGGATGCTGAAGACCTCACCGCGCGTACCTTCTACCGCGCCCTGGACAGCCTCGACAGCTACGAGGACCGCGGCGCACCCTTTTCCGCCTGGCTCTTCCGCATCGCGCACAACCTGGTAGCGAATCACCACCGAGACCGCAGCCGCCGCCGCTTTCTCTCGCTGGACCGGCTTTGGTTCCACAGCGAGGAAGGCAACTCCCCCCAACAGCAGCTAGAGCAGGAAGAAACCCACGCGGCCCTCTGGTCGGCCATCAACCGGCTGCCGGAGGAACGGCGCAGCCTGCTGCTCTTTAAGTTCGGCAGCCAACTCTCTAATTTGGAGATTGGCGAGATGATGAACAAGAGTGAAAGCGCCATCAAATCGCTGTACTTCCGCACGCTGGCCGCGCTGCGGAAAGATTTGGAGGCGCGCGGGTGGGGCACAGGTCAAACCGATGCCCCCAAAGAGTCGTCATCGACCTCGCCCGCTCCCCCGGCAGTTGAGACCGATCAGGCTCCCGCGAATGCGCCTGCTGACTTGGAGGTATCACCATGACTACGAGGACCCAGACCTCATGGACCGGTTGGATCAAGCAAATGGGGAGATGGACACCCGCGCCGCCGCGCGGCATTGACCTGGGCGACGGTCGCATCCTGGGCGCGGAAGATGTGCTGGAAGGGCATTTCCGCCGCCTGGCCTCACGACCCCGGTCGCAGAACGTCCATGTCCAAGTCTCGGACGATTTGGCCGCGGCCATCACGGTGCTGGCGCCTGACCTGGCCCCCCTCACCATCGTGGCCGAAGAAGTCGCAGACGCTGTGCCGCTGGTGCAGCCTGCCCCCGATTTCCGGCAGCATCTACACCAGGCGTTGGAACGTACCCACCGCCAACACGCGGCGCAGCGCACGCTAGGCACGCGCCCCACACCCGCCCCATCCACGGACGCTCGCCCTGCCACTCAGCGCATGGCGGCATTGATCACCTTGCTGGTGGTGCTGGTGGTCGCCTGGCGCTGGTGGACTCAACGATCTACTGCGCCGGTCGCAGCCTGATAGACTCACCCACAGACACCGAGATTTACCCTAGACGTAAACCGGCTTCCCTTGATGGGAAGCCGGTCGCATATATGGCAGCATCCGCGGCTGGCGCGCACTTTATGTCAATGTGCGCTCGTGGATCATCTGGATGTACTGCTCGGTGTTGGTGGGCTGCGGCAGCATGTCTTCCTCGTCACGCGCCCCCTGCCCCGGCGCGGCGATGCGCGCCGGTCCAACGCCTGGGACGTCGATCAACGCTTGAGCATCGCTCTGCGCCAGTTTCAGCACCCCTTCGGCCAGTGCCGCGCCCGCGGCCTCGCGCTGGCGAACGGCGCTGTTGCCCAACAGGTTCTTGGTCTCGGCGATGATGCCCAGCAGGTCATGCACCGGCTTCGTCCCCGCACCGATGATAAACCCGGTGATCAACACATCCCACACCGCGGGCACGCTCTCCAGGAAACGAGGGGCCAGCGGGCGCAGATAATCAAACAGCCGCATCCCCGTGTAGTTGGAAATAAGGATGCCTAGCACAACCGCCAAGACCAGGCTGGTGCCGCTCTTGAACTGCATATACTGGTTGGACTTAAGGTCGCCCGGTTTCCAGCCGCGCACGTTGAGCAGCATCCAATCGCCATAGTTCCAGATGACCTCAACGACACGCTCGACGGCGATGGCCGCAGCCACTAAGGGCAGCAGGACAGGCCACAGCGCGCCGCCCGCAGCGCCCGCTTCTTCTTGGAAGATGGGGGCTGCCTGGGCTGTCTGCGTCGCCCACAGCAGCGCCACCGCGATGACGCCCAGGCTCAAGAACGTCCTGCGCCACAGGACTGGTTTCACAGCGGCCATTCGAATACGTTGCATTGGGTTCGAGTTCCTTCTTCCTGGATAGATCAATCGCTCTTGGCAAGCTCGACCAACAGGCGCACGCCATAGCCGCTCGCCCCCTTGGGGATGAGCGGGTTCTGATCGCCCTTGGCCCAGACCATCGAGGCGATGTCCAGATGTGCCCAGGGATAGCCTTCGGTAAAATGCTCAATAAACTTGGCGCTGGCCGAGACGCCCGACATCCGCCCGGCGCTGTTCTGGACCTCGGCCATGTCGCTCTTGATTTCGTCCTTGTACTCATCATACATCGGCATGGGCCAAAGCCGTTCCTGGCTGCGTTCGGCTGCGGCCAGTAGCGCATCCTGCAGCGCGGCGTCGTTGGCAAACAGCCCAGCGGCCTGGCTGCCCAGGGCTACGCCTATCGCACCGGTCAGTGTAGCCAGGTCTACCACCGCAGCCGGGTTGAACCGCGCCACATAGCCTAGCGCATCCGCCAGCACTAATCGGCCCTCGGCGTCCGTGCTGATGATCTCGGCGGATTTACCAGTGATGCCCGTCCAGATGTCGCCAGGACGGAAGGCCTTGCCGTCGGGCATGTTCTCCACACAGACGGCCACGCCAATCACGCGGCGCGGCAGATTTAGCCGGGCGATGGCCTCCATCGCGCCCACCACGGCCCCCGCACCGGCCATGTCATTCTTCATGGCTCCCATATTTTGGCTGGGCTTGATGCTGATGCCACCAGTGTCAAAGGTGATACCCTTGCCTACCAGCACCAATGGCTGCGCGTCCGCTTGCCCTTCGGGCGCGTGTTCCAGGATGACCAACTTGGCCTTGCGCCCGCTGCCCCGGCTGACGGCCAGCAGGATGTTCATCCCCAGTTGGCGCATATCCTTCTCACCCAGCACGGTGCAATCCAGCCCAACGCGCTCCGCGATGGCCTGGGCACGCCGCGCAAACTCCGCCGGATACAGCACGTTGGGCGGCTCGCTCACCAGGTCGCGCGCGCTGTAGACCCCCTGGGCAATGTGCTGCCCCATCTCCACCCCGGCCTGTATGGCCGCCAGCCGTTCCGGGTCAAACTCGACAACCGTACACAGTTCCGGGCCGTTGTGTTTCGGCTCGCGGCGGTATTGCGGCGGTTGATAAGCGGCCAACAGCGTCCCTTCGGCCAGGGCTTGGGCGGCGGGCTGCGCCTCCAAAGCGCCCGCACCGCTGCCGTGGACGACGGTCGCATAGTGCCCAACCCCCTTGAGCTTGCTCACGGCGCGCGCTGCCACTGCCGCCGCCTTACGCGCCGCATGGAGATCAAACTTCTCGGCCTTGCCCAGCCCGACGACGAGCACGCGCGGGGCCGGGAGGTCGCCGTTGGTATAGATCAGCCCCGTAGTTCCGGCTTCACCCACAAAGTCACCGCTGCTCACCAGGTGGCGGATCGCGCCGTCGAGGGCGCGGTCAATCGCGCCGGTCGCACCGCTGGGGTCGGTCACGCCTTCAAAGAGGTTGACCACCAGACAATCGGCCTGGTATTGGGCCAGGTCGCCTTGAACAACTTGGAGTTCCATCATCGCCATTCCTTCACGTCTTAACCTAGTTTGGCGAGCAAGCGCCGCGCTGCCTCGTCCAACAGGTCATCGGTCTTGCAGAAACAGAAACGGGCATAGGGGTCGGTCAGATGTTGGTGCGCGGGGCTGTAAAAGGGGCTGGGCGGGATCGCCGCCACGCCGACATGGGTGGTGAACCAGCGCGCCACGGCCACATCACGCCGCACCCCATCCGGCACAGGCACATCCAGATGGGCGGTCTCGACCAGAATGAAATAAGAGCCGTCAGGCCGCACCGGGGACAGCCCCGCGGCATCCAGCGCGGCCAGGAGTTTGTCGCGCTTGGCACGATACATGGCGCTCAGCCAGTTAAAATAGTCCCGATCCGCGGCCTGTTCCATCGCCGCGCCGACCGCATCCTGCAGCGGCGTGGTCACGGCAAAGGAGATCCACTGATGAGCGGCGATCAAGGATCGGGCCAGGGCTGCCGGGCCAATCGCCCAGCCCACCTTCCAGCCGGTGACCGAAAAGGTCTTGCCCGCGCTGCCCAGGGTGAGGGTGCGATCCCACATGCCCGGCAGGGTGGCGATACGCACATGATCGACCGCGGGTTGGGCATCCGGGTCTGGATAGACCATCCACTCATAGACTTCGTCGCTGAGGACATAGACATCATGCGCCTGCACCAACGCCGCGATCTGCTCCAACTCGCGGCGCGTGAATACCTTGCCCACGGGGTTCTGCGGGGTGTTGAGGATCAGCAGCCGCGTGCGCGGGCTAAAGGCCGCGGCCAGTTCGTCCATGTCCAGCGTCCAATCAGCGGCGCGGTTTGGCGCAGGCCGCAAGGGGACATAGACCGGCGTGCCGCCCGCCATAATCACCGAAGCGGGATAGCTGTCATAGAACGGCTCGATCAGGATCACCTCGTCGCCCGGATCGACCAACGCCTGAAGCGTGACAAAGATGCCCTCGGTCGCACCCACGGTGATCACGATCTCCTGCATAGGGTCAAGGTCGCGACCAAAGAGCGGGCTGTAGACCTGAGCTAAGGCGTTGACCAGCCGTGGATGGCCCATGCTGCGCGCATACTGGTTTAGCTCTGCGTCAATGGCCTGTTTGGCGGCCTCCTTGACAAAGTCGGGGGCCGCAAAGTTGGGAAACCCCTGCCCCAAGTTGACGGCGTTGTGCTGGTTCGCCAACACGGTGAACTCGGCAAAGACGCTGGTGCCAAAGCCGCGCACGCGTGCCGCAGGCGCAAAGGGGCGGGCTGTATGGGCAGCAGTGTTTTGAATCGGCATGAGCTTTGTTCTCGTTCCGCGTTCGTATCCTGCACGCTGTTGAATCTTGCTGGCCCATTATAGCCGAACTGCACCGCGCAAGCTAGGAATGGCAGGCGGCGCGAGGCTACATCCGCGGGCGGGCAGACAGGGTTATTTGCCGAATCCCCGGTAAATCTCCACCAACGCCTGCTCTCCGCCCACGTTGCCAGGGAAGACCACATACACCAGGCCGGGATAGCGGCTCTCGGCGCCCGTCTGCCACACAGGGACGCCCGGCAGGATTTGGCCCAACACCAAGGCGCGGCGGATGCCCAACGCCTGGGTCGCGATGTCGCTCGACGTGATCCCCCCCTTGGCGACCAGATAGCGCGGCGTCACCGCCAGGCCGCGCACAATCGCCACCAGGGCCGATGAGACCTGGCTGCCAATCGCAAGGCTGGCCGCAGCGTCCGCACCCGTAACCAGGTCGCGGCTGGTGTAGAGTACGGCGTCTCGGTCATCCGCCAGCGCGGCGTTGACCGCATCGGCGGTACGCGTGATCTCCGCATCGCGCTGCTGAGCATCCAACAGTGCGGGCACGCGCACCTCGACGCGCGCCAGATCCGGCGCACTCAGCAGCGCATGAACCTGGCTGGTCGTCTTGGGCACATAGGAACCCACCACAAACAGCCCGCCGCCACACTTGGGCAGTGCCAGGTCCGCCGCGGTCAACAGCGGGCGCGTCGCCAACCCTAAACGGACCTGCACAAAGGACGCCGCGGTTCGATAGAGGAAGCGTTTCCCCCGTCCCTCGGCCTGGAGCAGCGCGCTCACCAACACCTCTAGGTCACGCAACGCCGCGGCGTTGACGATGCACACCTGGTTCTGGGTCAACGCCAGCAGTTTGTCCAGCACGGCGTCCGGCCCGCCCTGGCGTAAATCGGCCAGCGTGATCGACGCCACCGCGTGCGCGGGCACGCGCCGCTGCGTCTTTTCCTCCACCCACTCCGGCAGCGACGAATGGCGGTAGCCAAAGGCCGCATCCTGGGCAAAGGGCGTCTGCGCTGCGGGGATCAACTGATCCCCCTCGGCCACATAGTGGATATCGTTTAGCGTGTAGCGTCCCCCCTCCAGAAAAAAGGGGATGATCAGCGTCCCATCCACCGGGCGCGCCAAGGCCGCGGCCAGCGCGTCTACCTCGCCGGGATAATGGCCGCGCAGGGTGGAATCGCTGCGGCTCACCACCTCAAAATCGCGGCCGCTGATCGCGCCGGCCTCCACCAGGGCGCGGCCAATCGCGGCGTTGAGCGCCTGCGCCTCAGGCAGCGGCAGGCTGCGCGAATTGGTCAGAATGTAAAAGACCGGCCCCGGCGCGGCTAGTTCCGCGGCCAGCGCGTCTACCTCCCAGGTTGTCAACACGGGGACATCGTGGACGGTCTGCGTGCCGGTGGGGTCGTCGTCCAGCACCACCAGTTTGCGCCCGCCCACGGCCAACTGCGCCTGGATGCCCGGCAGCAAGTCCACCGGCCAGAGTGCAGGCAGATTGGCAAAGGTCGTTGCTTGGTCAAGCACAAGTTCGTTCATGGAAGTCTCCAAAGAAAGTAGTCAGTTGCCGGTAGTCAGTTGTCAGAGTAGAAGCAGAAACTCCGCACTGCCCTCCTCTTCGCTGGCTACTGACTACTGGCTACTTTTCTTTTGATTCGGCCAGGAAACCAGCGGCAGGCCGGTCTCGGCTTCGATGGCGAGCAGACGGTTATACTTGGCGAGCCGCTCGGATTGTGTGATGGAGCCGACTTTGATCTGGTCACCCGCCCAGCCCACAGCCAGGTCGGCCAGCCAATTGTCCTCGGTCTCCCCGCTGCGCGCGCTGATGGTAACGCGCCAGCCTGCGCCGCGTGCCGCCCGGTAGGCCTCGGCGGCTTCGCTCAGCGTGCCGATCTGGTTGACCTTGAGCAGCAGCGCATCGGCGGCCTGTTCTGCCTGGGCGCGGCGGATACGTGCGGGGTTGGTGCAGAGCAGGTCATCACCCAGTACCAGGGCGCGCCCGCCGATGCGCGCCGCCAGGTCGGGCCAGTGCGCCCAATCCTCTTCCGCCAGCCCGTCTTCCACACTCACAATCGGGTAGTGATCCAGCCAGCCTGAGATCGTATCGATCATGGCGCGGCTGTCGAGGGCGCGGCCATCCAGGTGATAGCGCCCTTCCTGGTAAAAATGGCTGGAGGCCACATCAATCGCCAGCGCCACGTCGCGACCTGGGGCCAAACCGGCGTCACGGATCGCCGCCACTGCGTCGTCAAGCATGGCCTGGGCGTTGGCGAAAGGCGGAGCCAGCCCGCCTTCATCGGCAGTCAGCACGCGCATTCCGTATTTGTGCGTCGTCAGGCGCGCCGCAGCCTGAAACACCGCATAAGTCATCGCCAATGCCTCGTCCATCGTGCGCGCCGCGGCGGGAACCACCAACATATCTTGGATAGGGATCTGTCCTCCGGCGTGTTTGCCGCCGCTGAACAGGTTGATCGTCGGGCGCGGCAGCGTGGAGATCGGCGCAGGACGATCCGCGGGGGTGTCGGCCAGGATGTCGGCAAAGTGCTGGTAGAGCGGGATCCCGCGCGCCGCGGCCACAGCCCGCGCAAAAGCCAGCGACACCGCCAGGATCGCGTTCGCCCCCAGCCGTGCCTTGTTGGGCGTGCCGTCCAGCGTCTGCATGGCGGCGTCGAGTTCAGTCTGGGTGGCAAAGGCGCGCCCGGCCAGCGCGTCATTGAGATCGTGGTTGATGTGCGCGACCGCCCGGCGGCAGCCCAGCCCGCCATAGCGCGTGGGGTCGCCATCGCGCAGTTCCAACGCCTCCGCCGTGCCGGTAGACGCGCCCGACGGGACCGAAGCCGTGGCCGTAACGCCATCATCCAGCGTGCAAGTGGCCTGCACCGTGGGCCGTCCACGGCTATCGAGAATTTCCAATGCAGATAGGCGGGCAATGATGGGCATAGCGGGATAGATACCTTACGCTTCCTGTTTGATAAATTCGAGGATCAGGAAGAAGGGGAACCGCGCATACCAGCTATGGTACGGCACGGAACGGTAGCGATCCGGCAGGTTAGCAGCCACGTCGTCCGGCAGTTGCAGGTCGATCAGTGTCCGCAGCAGAAACCGTGCATGGTGAAATGCGGTGATGTACTCCTCCAGCGTGCGGTGGAAATAATAGACTGCCACCCCCTCCTTCGCCATGTTGTACATCGTCGCCTGTCCCGAATCGAAATAGCTCTCCACCTTTTCACGGATCAAGGCCGAATAGGGGTTGTTGATCGAAACCACGGCACGGCCCCGGGGCTTGGTGACGCTGCCCAGCGTGTTGATAAATCCACGGTAGTCGGGCACATCGTTCAACACCAGGTTACTCACCACCAGGTCAAAATGATCCTCGTAGGCAGGCAGCGGATGGCTCAGGTCATGCACCAGATAGGGGATGGTGTGTGCCGTGTCTTGCGCCTGCGCCAGTTCTATCAGCCGCGGCGAGATGTCGATCCCGGTCACCTGCGCGCCCCGTTCGGCCAACAGCCGCGCCACAATGCCCTCGCCGCAGCCTGCATCCAGCACCGTCAGACCGGCCACCTCACCGGCTACTGCCAGCAGGCGCGGGATCACCAGGTCATGGTTGAATGAAAAATCCTCGCGGTCCAACTCCTGCAAATAGCGGGCATAGTGGTCTGCCACCTCGTTATAGGTATTGCGTTCCATGCGGCCCCCCTGGCGCTTCCAGCCGTTCCACAAAATCATACACCAACGCTTCGACGTGCAGCGGCGGCGCGGCCATCAACGCCACCACCACTGCCTGCTGGCGGGCGCGCTCTGCGGGCGACATGTACTCCAGCGGCGACCGTCCCGCCACGCGCGCCAGCAGGCAGGCCAGCGTATGGCGCACCGCATAGGCTTCCAGGCCCGCGGCCCAGGGAAGTGACGCTATCTGTGCAGCATAGGTCTGCCAGTAGGTGACCGCTGCCGCCGCATAGCCGGCACGCTGTCCGCGCAGGTGATGCGCCTTGCTCAACAGGTGGGTCAACGAAAAGCCCAGATCAAAGGCCGGGTCGCCCCAATGGATCACCTCATGGTCGAGCAGGATCAGCAGTTCGTCATGCACCAGGATATTCTTGGGGCTGAAGTCGCCATGCACCAGCGTCAGCGTGCGCTGCCGCGTCTCGTCGATCAGCGTGCGGAGAAAGGGCGCGGCGGCGGGGATCTGGGTCGCGGTGTACCCGTAATAGGGTTCCATCCGCAGCGATTCAAAAAAGCTGCGGTCGGCAAAGACCGGCTCCAACTCAGCGCGACGTACGGCGGCCCTGGCATGGATCGTCGCCAGCAGCGCGCCAAACTGGCGCACATGGTCCATCTCCAGATCACCCGCCAGCAGCAGCGTCTTCCAGTTGGTGTGCGGCTCCGGCACAGCCTGCATGGCGATCAAATGCGCCGTGTGATCCTCAAAGACCAGCGGCGGGATCGTCCCTGGCGGCGCAAGTTCGGCCAGATAACGCAGCCCCAACGCCTCGCGGTGGACGCGCATCGGGCTGCTAAACCAGTCCACCGGCACGCGCAGTTTCGCCAGTGCCTGCTTCAACACCCAGGCTTCACTGCTGGGCCGCGTGACCCAGACCGTGCGGTTGGAGACGCCGCCTGCCAGCGTGCGCATGACAGGCGTTTCGTCGGGCGCGATGTGGCCCATCTCGCGCAGATAGGTCAGCAGGTCGGACGGGTTTTCGATATCTAGCGTCGTAAGGTCAAGCGATGAGGACATCATGCTATGGCTGGGAGAGGCGGCAGTTGGGTTGGGAGAGCACCGCGGGGTTGACGACATGGTCGGGAATCTGGCCCGCCAACGCCTGCGCGACATGGCGGGCGGCCCTGGTTTCGAGGTCGGCAATGGCCTCTTGTGAATAGAAAGCGGCATGCGGCGTCAGGATCACGTTGTCCAGCCCCACCAGCGGGTGATCGGGTGGCGGCGGCTCCTGGCTCAACACGTCGAGCGCGGCCCCTGCGATCCAGCCCTCGACCAGCGCCTGGCGCAGCGCGCCTTCATCCACGACCGCGCCGCG
>CAZYQJ010000073.1:10886-13203 GCA_964649925.1 uncultured Litorilinea sp. | reverse complement strand
GAGTGCGCTCGAAAATGCAGGCTATGACCCTGAAGAATATCCAGGGGCCATCGGCGTTTTTGCCGGTGCGAGTATAAATACCTACCTGGTAGCTAACCTGCTGCCCAACCTGAACAGCCTGGATACTGCGGGTAGCTACCAACTCTTCCTGGGCAACGACAAGGACTTCCTGCCCACGCGCGTTTCCTATAAACTCAACCTGCGCGGGCCCAGCCTCAACATCCAAACCGCTTGCTCCACCTCTCTTGTCGCCGTACATCAAGCCTGCCGCAGCCTGATCCACCGGGAGTGTGACATGGCGCTTGCCGGTGGCGTTTCGGTCACCTTCCCCCAAAAGAGCGGGTATCGCTATCAGGAAGGGATGATCCTCTCACCTGACGGTCACTGCCGCGCCTTTGATGCCGCGGCCAAAGGAACCATCACCGGGGAAGGCATGGGCCTGGTCGTGCTCAAGCGGCTTTCGGATGCCCTGGCGGATGGTGACCAGATCCTCGCCGTCATCCGCGGTACAGCCATCAACAACGACGGTTCGCTCAAGGTCGGCTACACCGCGCCCAGCGTCGAAGGACAGGCGGACGTCATCGCCATGGCTCAGGCTGCCGCCGGAGTTGACCCGCAAACCATCACCTATGTCGAGGCGCATGGCACCGGTACCCCCTTGGGCGATCCCATCGAGATCGAGGCGTTGGCGCAGGTCTTTGCCCCCAATGGCAGTCACGGCAGATTTTGCGCTATTGGATCGGTCAAGACCAATATTGGCCACTTGGACGCAGCCGCCGGGGTTGCCGGGGTGATCAAGACCGCACTGGCGCTGTATCACAAACAGATTCCGCCGTCGCTGCACTTCACCCAGCCCAACCCAGATATCAACTTTGCCGCATCTCCATTTTATGTCAATACATCGCTGCAGCCCTGGCAGGCAGCGGATGGAATGCCGCGCCGCGCGGGGGTCAGTTCCTTCGGCATCGGCGGCACCAATGCCCATGCTGTGCTGGAAGAAGCCCCCAAAGTCGAGACAACACCCAGCCGCAGACCGGTTCACCTGCTCGTGTTGAGCGCCCGGACGTCCAACGCCCTGGAAAACGCCACGACCAATCTCGCAGACCACCTGGAGGCGAACCCCAATCTCGACCTCGCCGATGTCGCCTATACGCTCCAGGTGGGGCGGCGCGCCTTGGACCACCGGCGCATCGTCGCCTGCTCCAGCGTGGAAGACGCAGTAGAAGCCCTGCGCCGCCGCGACCCCAAGCGCGTCCACACCAACGACGGCACGCCTGCCGCCCCCCCGGTTGTCTTCATGTTCCCGGGCCAGGGCGCGCAGTACGTCCAGATGGGCCGCGATCTCTACGAATCAGAGCCGGTCTTCCGCCAGGAAATCGACCGCTGCGCCGAACTGCTCCAACCCCACCTGGGGCGCGACCTGCGTTCCATTCTCTATCCGGAGTCAGACCAGGCGGACGCAAGCACCGATCAACTACGCCAGACCCGTCTCGCCCAACCGGCAATTTTTGCAGTCGAATACGCGCTAGCTCGCCTGTGGATGAGTTGGGGGATCATGCCCCAGGGGTTGATCGGCCACAGCATCGGTGAATATGTTGCAGCGTGCATCGCAGGCCTCTTTTCGCTGGAAACCGCGCTCAAACTGGTGGCCGCTCGGGGGCGGCTGATGCAGCAACTGCCTGGCGGGGAGATGCTGGCGGTCGCCCTGCCGGAACATGAACTGAACCAATATCTGCAAAACGGGAGGGTAGCGTTGGCCGCGGTCAACGCCCCGTCGCTCTGTGTCGTGTCCGGCCCCACAGACGCCGTCCAGGCATTACAGCGCGAGTTGGCGGCGCACCAGGTGGAATCTCGCCTTCTGCATACCTCGCATGCCTTCCACTCCCCCATGATGGCGCCTATGCTGGAGCCGCTTGCCGCCGAACTGGCAGGCGTTGACCTGGCCACACCGCAAATCCCCCTCATCTCCAACGTGACCGGGCAGTGGTTGACCGCGGACGAGGCTGCGGATCGCGACTACTGGCTGCGCCACACGCTGCAGCCCGTCCGCTTTGCCGATGGCCTGGGCACGATATTGGCCGCCGATTCCAAACCGATCTTGTTGGAGGTGGGGCCGGGCAATACCTTGAGCCAACTAGCGCGCCAGCATCCTGCCAAACCCGCCGCCGAGGCCATCCTATCATCGCTGCGCCACCCGCGCGAGCAGACCCCCGACACCCACCTGGTCGTGACGACGCTAGGGCGGTTGTGGCTGTCCGGTGTCCGCGTACAATGGCCCATGCTGTATGACGGGGATCGGCGGCAGCGCGTGTCCCTG
>CAZYQJ010000073.1:510-10876 GCA_964649925.1 uncultured Litorilinea sp. | reverse complement strand
CCTATCCATTTGAACGCCAACGCTACTGGATTGACGCAGACCCCAGCCGCAAGCCCGCGCGTCAAGCCCAGGCACACGGCAAGAACCTCGACATAGCGGACTGGTTCTATATCCCCTCATGGAAACGTGAACCTTCCGCCAAACGCTCTGCGCAGCAAGCCCTGGCGGGTGAGCGGCTGACCTGGCTGGTCTTTGTGGATCGTCACAGCCTGGGCACGCAACTTGTCCACCAGCTAGAAACGCTCGGTCAGGCGGTGATCCGCGTCGAAGAGGGCAAACGCTACCGCCAGGTAGACGCAGCGCGTTACCAGATCAACCCGCACGATCCAGAGTGCTACCACGCGCTGATCCGCGCACTCGCCACCTCGGACAACCTGCCCGACCGCATCGCCCATCTCTGGCACCTATCCCCCACCGACAAAAAACCATCCGCCCTCCAGTGGGATGAAGCCGCACAGGCGCGCGGCTTCTACAGCCTGCTCCACTTGGCGCAGGCGATCCAGAGCCAGGAAATCGACAAGCCTATCGATCTCCACGCCCTGACTACGGGCCTGCACGATATCCACGGCGATGAATGGCTGGAACCCGCCAAGCACACCTTGCTGGGGCTATGCCGGGTCATCCCCCAGGAGTTGCCCAACCTCCGCTGCTGGAACATCGACTTGTTGCTCCCGTCGCAGCGGTCAAACACGGCAGCCATCGCGCAGCAGGTTGTCCGCGAGATGGCTGCGCCAAGCGCCGATCCGGTCGTGGCCCTGCGTGGTCCGCACCGCTGGGTGCAGTGCTTTGAACCCATGCGCCTGCCCAGTGTCGAACCCAATTCGCTGCCCTTGCGTGAGCAAGGCGTCTATCTGATCACAGGCGGCCTGGGCGAAATCAGCTTTTCCCTAGCCTCCTACCTGGCCCGGACTGTCCAGGCCAGGCTGGCCTTAGTCGGGCGGACGCTCCTGCCCCCGCGCGCCGAATGGCCAGCCTGGCTGGAGACGCACCCAGCCGACGACAGCGTAAGCAGCCGCATCCGCAAAGTCCAGGCCCTGGAAGAGATGGGGGCAGAGGTGTTAATCGCCGCCGCAGACGTGGCCGACCCACGCCAGATGCAGGCGGCAATGGAGGAAATTCATGCGCGCTTCGGTACGATCCACGGTGTGATCCACGCTGCCGGAACCGTCTCTATGAGCACGATCTCAGGGCTGGATCGCGCCGTCTGCGAACAGCAGTTCCAGTCCAAAGGCCGCGGGCTGGTGACCCTCGCCAAGCTGTTGGTCGATAACCCGCTCGACTTCTGCCTGGTCACCTCTTCACTCTCCTCGGTGCTCGGTGGGTTGGGCTATGCCGCCTATGCCGCGGCCAACGCCTTTATGGATGGCTTCGTCCGCTGGTACAACCAGAACCACAACGCCCATTGGACGGTGGTCAACTGGGACGGATGGATGGCAGCCGAAGCCGCGACCACTGGCGCGGGGCACGCGTCGGGGCTGGCAGCCCTGGCGATGACACCTACGGAAGGCGTGGAGACCTTTGCCCGTATCCTGGCCGCATCTCCAGATCGCCAGGTCGTCGTCTCTACAGGCGCGTTGCAGCCGCGGCTGGATCAATGGATCCGCCTGGATCCCCAGCCTCAGGCGGACGCTCAGCCTGACGTGCCTTCTATCCAGCCCCAACACCGGACGCAGGGACAGATCTACGTGGCCCCCCGCAACGCTCAGGAGGAAGCGCTTGCTGCCATCTGGCGTGAGGTGCTTGGTACGCCAGAGGTCAGCATCCACGACAACTTCTTTGATCTAGGAGGTAGCTCACTGGTCGCGGTGCGTCTGTTCGACAAGATACAACGCAAGTTCAACCAAAGGCTTCCCCTGGCGACCCTGTTCGATGCGCCGACGGTGGCCGAGCTGGCCGCGCTGCTGGAGGAAATACCAGAGTCCGGCTCCTCCCAGACGCGCGTCGAGGCGCGCTGGTCTCCTTTGGTTCCTATCCGCTCCACGGGCGAGAATCCCCCGCTCTTCCTCGTCCACTCGGCAGGCGGCAATATCTTGCTCTATCACGACCTGGCGCGCCGCCTAGAGGCCAACCAGCCGGTCTACGGGCTGCAAGCGCAGGGACTGGACGGAAAACAACCAGTATTGAGACGCGTCGAAGACATGGCCGCGCTCTACGTCCAGGCGATCCAGAGCATCCAACCACACGGCCCGTACTTGCTGGGCGGCTACTGCATGGGCGGTTCGGTGGCGATGGAGATGGCGCAACTACTCAAGGGTCAAGGCGAGGAGATCGCGTTGCTGGCCGTCTTTGAAACCTACAACTGGCGTAAGATGAAGATCCATGCGCCTCTGGCAGCATCCACCTTCCTGTTCCAAAAGCTTCTCTTCCATATCGGCAACTTCCTTCAATTGGATTGGACTGGCAAGAAGAACTTCCTTGACGGCAAGTTGATGGCGTTGCAGGAACGAAAGTATGTATGGTCCGGCCAGTTTCGCTCACGCATGGGATGGTTGGGCAAACAACAGCCTGTTTCCGAACTCATTCCAGCCAAGGTCTGGGAGACCAACGATCAGGCAGCCCTCGACTACATCCCTAGACCGTACCCCGGCAAGATTACCATCTTCCGGCCTAGAAAAGAGTACGCCATTCACACCGGCCCCGACCTGCAACTGGACAGCCTGGCCGCCAGTGCAGAGTCCTACCGGATTGAGAGCTATCCGGCAGGCATGTTGGTGGAACCGTTTGTCGAGCAACTCGCGCACCGGCTCCAACGCTGTATCCAGCAAAGCTTGGTGGCGTACCGCTCCAACGGCGCAGGGCCGCAAGCCCCGCAAAGCGAGCGAAATCTGTCTGCCGCTGGCAACAGTCTGGAACCTGCCCATTCAACCCCAGAGGCGTCCTGAATTCACGATGATTACGACGGGCATCCGCAATCGACTTTATTATACGCTGCGCCCCTGGATCCCGCGCCGCGCCCAGGTGTGGCTGCGCAGCCAGTGGGCCCGCCGCAAGCACGCCGCAAGCGCCGAGGTCTGGCCCATCCTGAAACACGCCGGTGACCTGCCGCCCGATTGGCCTGGCTGGCCGGAGGGACGCCGCTTTGCCATTGCCCTGGCCCATGATGTCGAGACCGCTATCGGTCACAGCCGCGTGGGCCAACTCATGCGCCTGGAGCAAGCCCTCGGCTTCCGCTCCTCGTTCAATTTTGTGCCGGAACGCTATCAAGTATCGCCAGAAGTGCGCCAGGTCCTCACCGATCATGGCTTTGAGGTCGGCGTGCATGGCCTGGTGCACGACGGCAAGCTCTTCGAATCGTATATAACCTTTGCCCAACGCGCCAAGCGCATTAATCGCTACCTTCGTGACTGGCACGCGGCAGGGTTTGTCTCGCCATCTAGCCACCACCATCTGGAATGGATGCACGATCTCGAAATCGAATACGATTCATCCACCTTTGACACCGATCCATTCGAGCCGCAGCCGGATGGCGTCGACACGATCTTCCCAATCTGGGTCGCACACCCATCCAACGGGGGCGGCTATGTAGAACTGCCCTATACACTCCCACAGGATTACACGCTCTTCATCCTGCTGCGCGAATCGGGCAACGAGCTATGGAAACGCAAGCTGCGCTGGATTGCCGATCACGGCGGGATGGTCTTCTTGATCGCGCATCCTGATTACATGCACTTTGGCGGCGGGCGTGCTAGCTATCAAGAGTATCCCGTTGACCTCTATCTGGACTTTCTGAAGCATGTGCAGACCGAGTATGCCGATCAATATTGGCATGCCCTCCCGCGTGAGGTCGCAGCGTTCTATCAGATGCACACTGAACAATTACAGTGTAGACCGGAGCCACCGCATGTAGAAGCGCAGGCTCCAGTCACGGCGCAAGTGGGGTCTACCCGTTGATTAGGCAGCGGTCCGTGAAATGGGCCGAAAGAGGAGTCGCTAAACCGTGAAACGTATCTTTTTTATCGTCCTGGCGGCGATGGCGATTGGCGCAGGTGTTTACTTCTACTGGATACCCCAACAGAACGCGGCCCAGGTCGCCGCGACCGCACCGCACGCCCTGCCTGCTACCACTCCGCCGTCCCCAGTACGCAGGAGCGCCGATGTATTCGTCATGGGGTTGGTTGTGCCGGTGCGCCACACCCACCTAAGCACCAGCACAGCGGGCCATGTGATCGAGGTTGCGGTGAAAGAAGGCGACGCCGTGGAAGCCGGTGACGTGCTGCTGCGTCTCGACAATGAACTACAGCAGATCGCCGTGACCCAGGCAGAGGCGCAGCTTCGCATTCAACAGGCCGAGTATGCCAAACTAAGTGCAGGCGTAACCCCTCAGGAGATCACCATCGCAGAGACCGCTGTTGAAATTGCCGAGGCAACGCTCACCAGGATCGAAGACGAAACACCTCGCAATACAGCCACTGCGATGGATTCTGCCGTTTCTAAGACCGTTGCCGAGGCAGAATTGCGCCGTGCCGAGGCTGAACTGGAACTGCTGGAGAGCGGTGCACGTGCCGAGGAACTCGAAGCGGCAGCTGCAGCCATTGCCGCTGCCGAGGCGGACCTCCAGCAAAAGCAGCTTGAATTGGCCGCTGCCGAAATCCGCGCCCCTTATGATGGGACCGTGGCCGCCATCAGCGTTCAGGTCGGCAATCAGGTCGTAGCCTCGGAACCCGTGATCCAGTTTGCGGATATGACGGCATGGCAGGTCACAAGCAATGAACTCCACGAAATCAATGCCGTCTCTCTGGAAATCGGTGACAAGGCCGCCATTACCTTCGACGCCATTCCAGACCTGGAACTCACCGGAACGCTGGTGCATATGCGCCCCGTAGGTGACATTAACGATGGAGCGGTCACCTACACGGTCGTGATCGCGCCCGATGACTGGGATCCGCGCATCCGCTGGAATATGACCGCTCAAATCTTGTTCAACACGGGCCAATAGCGTAACAGGTGACCGGCACTCGGTTCCCTTTCAGGGCACTATGCCCCTGAGAAATACAGAGAGCACAGGATATGAAGCGCCGGTCACCTGGTTCCACGGGTTGCAAACCCGTCCTACAATTCCAGCCAGTGCATAGGTCAGGCTGGCTGCCTGACATCGCTGCCAGGCAGCCTATCCGCTACGGCCCCACCCGCTCTCTGCTGATCACAGTATCGTCAATATACAGGGTCGTGGGGTTCGGCAGCAGCCCCTTACCGTAGTTATTGACGCTCCAGATCTGGTCACCGCCAGGGAAGCGCGTGCGTACATTGTCCATGTTGAAGATCTCAACCCCATCCTGCCAGACGGTCACCTGCCCATCAAACGCTTCTGACTGACGAAGATAGACCTCTACATGTACCCACTCACGCACCGGCAGCGTCGCCAGGGTCTGGTAATACTGCCGCGCCTTCACGCCGTCACCGGCACGCGGCCCCTCAATTGGGCCTTTCCAGGAGAGGATCAACGCCATCTCCCCGTGCTGGTTGTTTCGCACGTCGAGCTTCCAGAAAACGCCGCTGTCACCATCGTCGCTGAACTCAAAGGTCTTTGACTTGAACTGGAACAGGTTCCAATTCCCTGTCACGCGCACCTGCTCTGGAAAATAATACCAAGCACTGTAATAGAGTGGCTCGCCGGTCGCGGGTTCGGGCTTGCGAAACTGGCGACACCCGGACGGCGATGCAGAATCGATCATCATCATCATCGAGTACTGGCCGGAGTGAGCCTGGTCTGTACTCACGCCATTGGCGGGCCGCCAGCACAATCCCGAATCAGACTCCACACTGCGCGGGTTGTTGATATGCCACTGCGACAGATCGCCAGTCTCCATGTCTGCCTGCCACAACACATGCGAACTTGTGCCGTCCACCGAGTTTGAAGTCTCGTCCTCAGACACAGGTGTTGGCACGAACTCTTGCGGTTCAGGTGTGGGAGTCACCTCTTCCGGTTCAGGTGTCGGCAGTACTTCCTCTAGCTCAGGCGTAGGATTGGCTCCCTCTGGCTCAGGTGTCGGAACCACCTCCTCTAGTGTAGGGGTGGGAAGCGGCGCTTCCGGCTCAGGCGCTGGGATAATTTCCTCCGGTTGAGGCTGTAGAACAACCCCTTCCGGATCCGCCCGCTGTGCCGCCACCCCCTCCACCGTGATGGCAGGCAGATAGAGCGTTGTGTCGACTGTTCCTACCTGCGCCTGTGCATGCACCGGCTCAATTTGAAAAGCCAGCATGAAAATCCCAAGTGCGGTGGCTAAGGAGAGAAGTCGCCGTGCAGTCATCCCCCACACCCGCCACTCGGTACGGCGACCCTGATACTGACCAAAGACGACATCCCAAGAAAAAAATCGGCCAACACCATACGTCATCGACAGACACCTCACCATCCGTGGAACAGAGCAACATCGATAGGCGCAGGAACCGGCTAAACCCGATGGCGCGCCCTGTGGCCTGCCCTAGCCTCATCTATCGAACAGCGTATCCGTTGAAGATGGCGATGTCGTCGCACAGATGTAAGAGGTCAACTAGTCCTTTTGACCCAGACTCTTTGCCGTTTTTTTGCTTGGTTGACTTGCTTATGCGAAACCTGTACAATAGGGCGTGCTAACGTATCGTAACCGCTCCTTTTTCCCATCTTTGTAACCCGGACTCTGCCGGCATGGAACCCATCCTTGAAGTCCGTAACCTTGTCACGTACTTCCATACCCCGCGCGGCCCAGTGAAGGCAGTTGACGGGGTAAGCTTTCGCCTCTTCCCAGGCCAGCGCTTCGGTCTAATCGGAGAATCCGGTTCGGGAAAGTCGACCATTGCGCTGTCGCTGCTCCGGCTCATCCGCCCGCCAGGCAGGATCGAGGCGGGCGAAGTCCTCCTGGATGGAGTTGACCTGCTCACCCGCTCCGACGAAGAGATGCGCGCCAAACGGCTGGCCGAAGTGGCGCTCATCAGCCAGGGCGCGATGAACTCGCTCAACCCCGTGATCCGCGTGCGGCGGCAAATGGCAGACGGGTTCCGCAGCCACGGCGTAGACCTCAGCGACGCCGAGCTTGACCAGCAGATCGCCAACCTTCTGGCGCGCGTGGGGCTGCCGCCCACGGTGGCCGACATGTACCCGCACCAGCTCAGCGGCGGCATGAAACAGCGCGTCTGCATTGCCATTGCCATCAGCCTGCGCCCCAAAGTCATCATCGCCGACGAGCCGACCAGCGCGCTCGATGTCGTTGTCCAACGGCGCGTCATGCAGACTCTGCGTCGCGTACAAGAAGAGATCGGCGCCGCGGTCATTCTCATCGGCCATGATATGGGGCTGATGGCCCAATTTGCCGATCACGTCGGCGTGATGTACGCGGGCAAACTGGCCGAAGAAGGGCCCGTCGCCGAAATGTTCAGCCAGCCGCGCCACCCCTACACCCAGTTGCTGATGGAGAGCCTACCCAGCCTGGATGCAAAGGAGACATTCCAGGGCGTGTCGGGCGCGCCGCCTTCCCTGCTCAACCCGCCATCAGGTTGTGTCTTTCACCCGCGCTGCCCCTACGTCATGGATCATTGCCGTGTCGTTCCCCCGCAACTTCAAGCGGTTGGCCACGGTCATCGCGCCGCCTGTCACCTCCTCAATCAGGCCCCGGCTCAGCCGGAGGAAGCCAAGGAGGCGTCGATATGACCGCACCGTTACTCGAAGCCAAGCGCATCACCAAGATCTTCCGCTCCGGCATTGTCCAACGCCATGAAACCGTCGCGCTCCTTAATTTCTCGCTCACCATAGACCCCACCGAACCGACCATCCTCTCGGTTGTGGGCGAAAGCGGCAGCGGGAAAAGCACCATGGCCAGGCTTCTCTTGGGCCTGGAACAACCGACTACGGGCCAGGTTCTCTACCGCGGCAAGGACATGGCCCAACTGGATCGCGATGAACGACGGCAGTTTCGCCGTGATGTGCAGGCCGTCTTTCAGGATCCCTTCGGCGTATTTAACTCTTTTTACCGGGTGGACCATGTACTCGAAGTGCCCATCCGCAAATTTGACCTGGCACGCGGGCGCGATGCCACGCGCCGCCTGATGGAGGAAAGCCTTTCCCTGGTTGGGCTGCGCCCTCAAGAGACTTTGGGGCGCTATCCCCACCAGTTGAGCGGCGGCCAGCGCCAGCGCATCATGGTAGCACGGGCGCTCCTCCTCAAACCGACCTTGATTGTGGCCGATGAACCTGTTTCGATGATTGATGCCTCGCTGCGCGCCACGGTGCTGGACACCCTGCGGCGGCTCAACCAAGAGCTAGGCATCTCCCTCCTCTACATCACCCACGACCTCACGACCGCCTACCAGATCGGCAGCGACATCGTCGTCCTATACAGCGGGCGCGTTGCCGAGTTGGGGGCCGTCAACCCCGTGGTCAAATCGCCCCGCCATCCCTACACCCAATTGCTCGTCGGGTCTATTCCCCTGCCCGACCCAACCCGCATCTGGGAGGATGAGCCGGAGGCCTCCGAAACCGGCGAACAGGCCATCCCCGGTCAAGGCTGTGTTTTTGCCCCGCGCTGTCCCCGCGCCTTTGCCCGCTGTCTCGAACAGGAACCACCTCTCTACCGCACCCAGGAGTATCAGGCAGCGACTTGCTACCTCTACGAAGGCCAGCCCGTGCTGCCCTGGGAAGGAATGGATGCGGTGCTTACACGTCAACAACCCATCTCAGCCGAACCCGACACAACGTCAACCGGAAAGGAGGTGACCGTCGCGTCCTGAGCAAGCAATCTACGCAGTACATTACGGCTAGGTAGATCCATTTGGATTCCATCTGGTAACGATCTCAACCGCAATGGACAAGGAGGCAATGTCATGCGTAGTTCGCGGAGATGGACATTCCCGATTACTGTTCTCCTGTTGATGCTCCTGCTCGCCGCCTGTACGGCTCCTGGGGCGGCCCCTGTCGCACCCGTGGACCCGGAACGGGTGCAGACGATGAACATCGCCATTGATGGACGTATCGCAGACCCCACCAACCTCAACATCTATGCACCTGGTGTCAGCCGATCCGGGACCGGCCTCCACCAGATGATCTATGAATACTTCTTCTATCAGAACCTGCAGACAGGCGAATATATCCCCTGGCTGGCGGAAAGCTACGAGTATAACGACGACTTCACCGCCATCACCGTCCACATTCGCGATGGCGTCAAGTGGAGCGACGGCGAACCGTTCACCAGTGAGGATGTCGTCTTCACCTATGAGACGTTGTTAGCCAACCCGGGCATGACCTGGGCCGCCGAAGTCGCCAACAACGTCACCTCGGTGGAAGCCGTCGATGACCTGACCGTCACCTTCAACCTCACCGGCCCCAACCCGCGCTATCACCTCAACCGTGAAGCGTTCCCGGCAGTGGGCATCTGGGGCGGCATCACGATCCTGCCCAAGCACGTCTGGGAAGGTGAAGACCCGCTGACCTTCAAGAGTTCAAACCCCATCGGCACCGGCCCCTATGTGCTCGAAACTGCTACCGAAACCGCCATGACCTATGTTCGCGACGAGGACTGGTGGGGTGGCGAGGTCTTTGGACACATGCCGGAGCCGCAGACCGTGAACTTCCTTTATCTGGGTCAGGAAACCAATGTAGCCCTCGCCCTCACCGCCGACGAACTGGATACCCCCAACATCGGCATTCTCTCGGTCGGTTCGTTCCTGGAAGTGGCGCGGCGCAACCCGAATGTCGGCGCCTGGTATCGTGAAGAACCCTATGCCTGGCTCGACCCCTGCCCGCGCGGCATGATGGTGCAAAACGCCACCCCGCCGTGGGATCAAAAAGAGATGCGCTGGGCGCTCTCCTACTCGATTGACCGCGACGCCATCGTCAATCTGGCCTACGAAGGCGCGACCGTGCCCGCCTGGGGCATCTGGCCGCTCTATGATGGCCTCCAGCCCTACTTCGATGCCATCGAAGATCTGCGCGCCACCTATCCTTCGGACGCGTACGATCCCGCTGCAGCAGAAGAACTGCTGACTGCCCAGGGCTATACCAAGAACGCCGATGGCAAATGGGCGGACGCCGACGGCCAGGTGTTGAGCCTCGACTTCCTGGTCAACGGGGATTCCAACGAAGACATGCGTGTGACCACGGTCATCGCCGACCAGTTGAACGCAGCCGGTTTTGAGGTCGAAGTCCTGCCCCTGACCGGCGGCGTCCAGAGCGACACCCGCCTGCGCGGGGATTACACGCTGGCCATGCAGGCCTTCTGCCCCGGCTACATCTACGAAAACCTGGAGCTATTCCACAGCAAGTTCTTTGTGGAACTGGGCGAACCGGCCCCCTGGTTTGAACGGAACTCCTTCCGCTACCAGAACCCGGAATTTGACGCCATTGTCGATCAGATGGGCGCCACCCCCCCCGACGACGAAGCGGTGATGGTGGATCTCT
>CAZYQJ010000073.1:0-500 GCA_964649925.1 uncultured Litorilinea sp. | reverse complement strand
AACTGCCAATCGTCCCCATCGTCCAGGCCCCTGCGCTGGTCCCCTTCAACAGCCGCTACTGGACAGGCTGGCCCTCCGCGGAAGACCCGTGGAATATGCCGGTCAGTTGGTGGGCCACATGGAATCTGGTTCTCAACGGCTATCCCGATCCTGAAACCGGTGAATGGGTGGGCGGCATCCGATCCACCACACAGCCGGTCGCTCAGAGCGAGTAGGTCATTACACATGTGCGGCGTCGCCCCGCGGGTGGAGGCGACGCCGCAACCGCCTCGGTCGGCAAGCCACGCGCGGCGCGCAGTTTGCCAGTGGAGCAGACAATGTCTGGATATATTCGTTATCTTGCACAACGTTTCTTGATCCTCCTGATCACGATTTTCATCTCGATCACCGTGGTCTTCTTTGTACCGCGCATGGTTCCGGGCAATCCGTTGGGCGCAGTCTTTCTCAACATGGCGCAGATGGGCGGCAGCGCCGGTGCCGCTGAACTGGTCGCCGAATAT
>CAZYQJ010000072.1:5007-13296 GCA_964649925.1 uncultured Litorilinea sp. | reverse complement strand
GCCGCTCAACCCTTCCACGGTCAGGATGCTTGCGCCATCCGCCTGCGCCGCCAGCATCACCCCGCTGTTGACCAGGCGATAGGTCGTAGGCTGGTCCGGCGTGTGGGTGAGCAGCACCGCATCGGCCCCGCTTTCGCCCGTCTCGTCACCATGCTTGACGCTGTAGTAGCGCAAGCGGCGCAAGGCCGTCCGCAGCAGTTCGCCGGGGTGGGTGTCGAGGCCGTAGGGCGTTCCGTTGACGATCAATGTAATTTGCATAGCAGCAGTTCACTCATCGTTGCGCATATCGTGTATCTGTATCACACGTTGTTTCGCCCGGTCGTTTTTCACGTTGCTAAGCATGACATGGCTTGAAGGATATCCCATCCATGAACCGTGATCGAGTGCGCCAAGTGGCCGTTGCCGTCACAATCCTCTTGCAGACAATTTCAGCCGGGATCAGTGGTTCCGGGATGCTCAACACCGATCAGTCCGATGTGTCTAACAGTTTCGAGACCTACTTTACGCCCGCGGGCATTACCTTTGCCGTCTGGGGGTTGATCTACCTCGGACAGTTGGTCTATGCTGTCTACCAGGCTCTCCCAGCCCAAACGACACGCACGATTCACCGATCCATTGGCTGGTGGTCGGTGAGCGCAGCATTGGCCAATGCGCTCTGGCCACCGGTCTTTTCGCTCACCGGGCGCTATGGATCGCCAGACTTCCAACCGATCTACCTATGGTTGAGCGTGATCATCATCGTCTGGCTGTTGGTCTCGCTGATCCGCATCTTTGTCGTGCTGCGCCAACTGGCCCCCCAAGCGACTCAAGCCGATCGCTGGCTGGTACAGCTTCCCTTCTACAGCTATTTCGCCTGGCTCAATGTGGCGACCATCGCCAACGTGACCACGCTCCTGATTGCGCTGGGGTGGACAGGTGAACAGGACGGGCCGATCTGGTCGGTGGTCATGATCTGGGTGGCGACGCTGCTGGCGGTTGCGCTGCTGCTCTACGGGCGCGGAAAACCCGGATTGGCCGGTTTTGCTGCCGTCATTGTCTGGGCGCTGATCGGCATCTACCTGGGCAATAACGCCAAATCGGTCTTGGTCGGCACGAGCGCGATAGTAGCTGCGCTGGTTGTCGCGCTCGTGGCGGTTTACCGCCTCTGGCGGCGCACGCCCCTGCTGGGCACAACGCAGCCGAACCCGCTGCGCTAACCCCGCGCCGCGTCCAGCGCACGCGCTGTCACCACTTCGGCCATGGCGCGGCGGTAAGTGACGCTGCCCTTGAAGTCGTCGGGCGGGTCGAGCGGCATCCCCTGCAGGATGGGCCGCGCGGCCACGCCGCACAACGCCACGCGCTGCCCCGCATCACCCACCACGGCATAGGCCGCCACGATGGGCCGGTCGGACGGGGTGCGGGCGATGCGCGCTGCGCCGCCGCGCCCCTCCGTCACGGGCAGCCGCACCTCGGTGATCAGCCCGCGCGGTTGGGTGAATTCGTCGAGGGGAACAGTCGCGGGCTGCGTCCCGTCATGCACCACCACCTGGGCATTCAGCGCCAGGAGCGCGGCGTAGAATTCGCTGTCCAGTTCAGCGGCGGCCACCACCCCGCCGACTGTGGCTGCGTTGCGCAGGTTGACCGGCCCTTCCCCCTGTGCGGCGCGGCGCAGCAGGCCGCTGGCAATGCTGCCCCCCACCGGGTGTCTGACCACATCGGCCAAGGTAGCGGTTGCGCCCAGACAGAGCGCGCCGTCTTCCGCGCGGATGGCGTTCAGCCCCAGGTCGCGCAGGTCAACCACGCCGTCCACATCGCGCAGGGTGCGCGTCTCCAATAGGCCCACCAGCCGTGTCCCGCCTGCCAGCGGCAGCAGTTTACGGTCGCCGCGCGCGATCAGCGCCAGCGCATCCGCCAGCGTCGAGGGCCGGTAATACTCATGTAAAATCGCCATGCCTATACTCGTTATCTATATCCCCACCAAGCGGATATCCAGCCCAAAGATCTTGTCGGGGGCAATGGTGACCATGTCGTCCATCACCACGCCGAGCATGCCCAACTCCTCCAGCGCGGCGCGCGCCCGATCCAGCGAATTGACCTCCCAGACCATATGATGCAGGCCATCGTTATCGGCGGCGATCAGGCGGATGGCCGGGCCGTCGCCCACCTGCCAGCAGAGCGCGGTCTCCTCGGCGGCAGGGCGCAGCAGGGCGCGCCACCGGCTGCTGGACATGGTCAAATGGGTGGAACCGACCGCCACTTCCTTGACGCGGCGCACCCCCAAGACGCCCCCATCGCGTGCGGCCATTTGCGCCGCGCTGATGCGCCGCTCGGCGTCGATATCGCGCCACTCCGGGTTGTAGCGGACGATAAAGACTGTGCCGTTACGATAGACGTCGTTGAACATGAATTCCACGGCGCGGCGGTTTCCGCCGGAATTGGACGAACTTCGCATCCAGAGCTTGTCGGGGATAAGTTTCTTGATCGCAAAGATAGACCGCAGCCAGCGGTTTGAGCCTAGGAACGGCCCCAGGAAGTAGTTCATCCAGAGCAGCTTTGGGGGTTTGCCCGGTTCACTGCTCATATAGGGTGCAGGCAGGGTATCGATCCCGCGGCTGGCCAGGGCTGCCATGTCCTCTCCCCAGGCTTCAAAGACCATGCCGTAGAGGTGCGCGCGATCCGTATGAGGGCCGCGCGGCACGTAGAGGATTTCGAAATCAACATTCCCTGCAAAGATGCCGCCGCTCCGCATTGTAGGATGCTCAGTGGGGGGCCAGGGAGTAGGCAAGCGCAGTGTGTCGGCGAGCAACGTGTAGAAGTCATCATACAGCGCGTCGTCAACACGAATAATGAGGTGGTCTATGCGCCGGACTACAGGAGTATCGGCCAAGCGCCCGGCATATGGCGGTACCGACATAAGCGAGCAGTCACTTTGTTGAGAAGACTTGGTCACCGGTTCAGGGGCACAGTCGCATCCATACCCTATCCGCCATTATGCGTGAAAATACGGCATCGGGCAACCATGTCAATTTGATCAGGAGATGCTAGGAGAGGGTCACCGTCTGCACAACGCCTGCGTCCAGATCGGCTAGGCGAATCTGGTGGTTATTGGTATCAGCAATGTAGAGCTTTGTCCCCGCGGCGACCAGCCCCTGGGGTTCGGAGAACTGCGCCACGTCGAACGGCCCATCCACCACGCCGGACGCCCCTGTGCCGATCAACGTCCGCGCTTCTCCGCTGTACGGGTCAAGGGTCTTGATCTTATGGTTATAGCTGTCGGCAACGTAGAGAAGATCATGCGCCGCGGCCAGCCCGGTTGGATGCTGCAAGCGCACAGCCGCGCCGCGCCCGTCTACATCGCCGAACTCGAAAAGCCCCTGCCCCACTAGGGTAAAGACGCGCATCCCCTGATCCAGGCTGATGGCGCGGATGGCCCCGGCCTCAGCATCCGCCACAAAGAGATGGCCCGCAGCAAAGGCCAGGTCACTCGGTTGGTTAAAGGCGGCCTCAGCCCGCTGGCCATCCACCAACGCCTCCGCGCCCGTCCCGGCGAACACCCCCAACTTTTGATCCTGGATCATGACCCAGATTTGGTGAGAACCGGCCATCGCAATAAACAACAGGTCTTGCAGCGCGACCAGCGCCCAGGGGGAACGCAGATCGATCTGCGTGGGGCGGCCACCCTGCGGATGCAGACCCCGGCCCTTTTGCCCTGTCCCGGCCACGGTTTTGACCTGTTCACGCACCAGGTTGATGGCGCGTATTGCGTGGTTTTCGGTATCCGCCACATAGAGCGTTGAATCACGCAGCGCCATGCCGTGGGGTGCATGGAAGTGCGCCTGCTGCACATGCCCATCGCGTAGCCCCGGTTCGCCCGTGCCAAAGACGCGCACAATCTCGCCGGATCGCCCGTCCAGGCTGAGTTGCACCTCCAGCACGCGGTGGTGTCCGGTGTCGGCCACATAGAGCCGGTCACCCGTACCCAGGGCAAGTTTGCTGGGGAACCGAAGCACCCGGCCAGGGATATGCAGCGGCGTTTCGGGCTTCAGCCCGGCCAGCGGCGACCGGTCGAGCCGCCCTTCGCGGTCAAAGTCGGCGATCAGATCGTCCAGGATCGGGCGCAACGCCTCCGCGTCGAATTCCCCGGCGTGGCGGCCCACCACCTTGCCCACCGGGTCGATCAGCACGAGCGTGGGCCAGGCGCGCACCGCATAATGCCCCCAAATGGAAAAGTCAGCGTCGTTGACCACGGGGTGTTCGATCCCGTGGCGCATCACCGCGGCGCGGATATTTTCCGTCAGTTTCTCGGCGGGAAACTTGGCGGAATGGACGCCGATCACCACCAGGGTATCGGGATACAACTCGCGAAGTCGGCGCAACTGCGCGACATTATGATGGCAGTTGATTCAACAAAACGTCCAGAATTCTAACAGCACGATCTTGCCGCGCAGCCCGGCCAGCGTCAGCGGCTCGGTGGTATTCAGCCAGTCGAGTCCAGCCGGAAACTCCGGTGCATTGACCTTGGCACGATCAATCTGCATGGCCATCCTCCCATTCAATCTCCCTTCCTGTCTGCGTGTTTGGGACAGGGGAAGGGTAACATGGAGGCGCGTAACACTCAAGCCCCTCTGATGGACGAAATACCTTCTTACGACCTACAGGCAGCATGATATAATAGAGAAGCCAGCCAGGCGGATGCCTGGCTACCAGACTTTTCTGCCAGCCCTGCTTGCTCCCAGTCTACTGTATACCTAATCAACTGTATATGCCGAAAGGGCAGCCCTATGAACAAGTATGTGGTGGAGTTTATCGGGACATTCTTCCTGGTATTGACGGTGGGGATGACCGTCATTGCGCCCGGCGAGTTGACGCTTGCGCCGCTAGCCATTGGATCGGTGCTGATGGTCATGGTCTATGCGGGTGGACACATCTCTGGGGCGCATTACAACCCGGCGGTGACGCTGGCCGTGTGGATGCGCGGCAAGACCTCGGCGAACGATGCAGTGATCTATGTTGTGGTGCAGATCGTGGCCGCGATCGTGGCGGCGCTGCTGGTGGGCTATTTCAAGGCTGGGGCGGAACGGCCCATCGTGGGCCATGACGACATGATCGCGTCGCTGCTGGCCGAATTCCTGTTCACCTTTGCGCTCTGCTATGTCGTCCTCAACGCCGCCACGGCGCGCGCCAATACCGGCAATTCGTTCTATGGGCTGGCCATCGGCTTCACTGTATTGGTGGGGGCCTATGCCGTGGGCGGGATCTCAGGCGGTGCATTTAACCCGGCGGTCGCGACCGGCATCACCGTCATGGGCATTTCCAGTTGGGGCAATATCTGGATTTATCTGGTTGCCAACTTCTTGGGCGGGGCCGCCGCCGCGCTGGTCTTCCGCACCGTCAGCCCGGGGGACATGCTCGAAGAGGAAGCGATCCCCATGCCCGCCGCCGAAGAACCGGCCCGTCCGCAACCGGCGCGGTCGTCGCGACCTCAGCCGCGGCGCAGCCGCCGGTAGGCAGGGGGCAGAAGAGGGGCAGTAGGCAGATGGGCAGGTAGGCAGATAGGGCAGAAGCAGAGGCAGGACCAGCCAGCCTCCAATCCCCAACAAACTCTGAACCCTACTCCCTATCTCCCTACTGCCCCTCTTCTTCCTCCGCCTCCAGGTCTTCGGTGGTGGCGAAGAAGATCAGCAGCACGGAACCATAGGTGCGGCGATCATATTCCTCCAGCCGCGCCAGTTCGAGCGGCGCATCCTCACGGGGATGGATCTGCACGATGACCGTGCCAAACGGCGCGAGCAGGTCGGGCCGCGCATCCACCTGCGCCAACGCCTTGTGCCACAACCCTTGATACTGCGGCGGCGCAATGTAGATCAAATCAAACGGCTCACCCTGATAATTCTCCAGAAAGGCAAAACTGTCCCCCTGGATCACCTCGGCCTGATCCGCCAGTTTGGTGTGCGCCAGGTTTGTCTGGATCGTCTGCACTGCCTTGCGGTTGCGGTCCAGGAAAAGGGCAAAGCTCGCGCCGCGGCTGAGGGCCTCGATCCCGACCGCACCCGTACCGCCGAAGAGATCCAGCACGCGCGCCCCTACCAGCCAATCCCCCAGGATGCTGAACAACGCTTCCTTGGCGCGATCGGTGATGGGCCGGGTGGACTCGCCCGGAACCATCTGGAGCTTATGCCCCTTGGCCTTGCCGGTAATCACACGCATCGCGCACCCGTGCCTGTTACTGCTCTACCAGATCCCACGTATTGTCGTCCAGCAGGCGGAAATAGCGGACGGTGGCGTCTTCGAAACAGGCCAGCAACCGGCCCGTCTCAAACCGCTGCAACACCGAGTGTTGGCAAAGCCGCTCCTCACGCGGCACCGTCCCCATGATCGCCTGAATTTCGGGATTCTCACACCACAACTTGCCAAACCCGCGCCGCGGCAGCGGGGGCGAGTCCGCCTCTCCGCCAATGGGATTACAGGGGTGGGTGGGGTCAACACCTTCTACCCAGGTGTCGGGGTAGACCTGGTAACTCCCATCCGGGAGGAGGACATAGATTTGGGTTTCGTGGCTAAACCAGAGCATGAAGCGGTCATAGGGAGGCATCTCGCCAAACTCGTTGATGCCGATGGCGTCAAAACGTGCCTCCTCAACCGGGCAGCCCATACGCTGATCTAGTTCTGGGTATCCCACCAGATCAAGATGCGATTCGATCTCGCAATCGGCCCCCTCGTCCACCTCCAGCGGCGCAAAGACCGCTGTTGAACCGTTGACGGTAACCGTTGTCGTCACCACCGGCTGCGCGCCTGCGGCTTCCGGTTCCGTGGCAGGTTCTGCCGTGGATTCCGCTGCCGGTGCGGTCGTAGGCGCTTCGGTCACGGTCGGCAGTTGCATCGCAGTCGGGGTCGGCAGCGGCGAGGTGGGTGCGGGTGCAGCAGCAACTGCTGTAGGCTCCGGCGTGGCCGTAGGTTCCGGGGTCGCTTCCTCACCGCAGGCAGCCAGCAGCAACCCCGCAGCCAGCAGCCCAATCAGCCCTCCCCGCGCAGTACGGATCAGCGGTGCGAACCGGAGAGCAACACGATGGATATGGGTCATGATGGATTCTTTCCTGAATTCCTTCCCAAAAGGTTACTACTTCGTCAAGGTGTCAGCGGTTGGACTGCACGATCACCGGCCCCAACTCAATGGCGTAATCGCCAGGGCCCGCGCTCACCGGCAGACGCTGCCCGGTGACAGGGTTATACAGCCCCACGGCAATCGTATAGCTGCCATCGGGCAAGTCTTCCGGAAGCAACAGCCCGTAACGGTCCACGATGACCTCCCCGGGCTGCCAGGCGCTTGTCGGGCGCATCCACTGGGCGGGCTGGCCGTCACGCTGCATCAGCTTTTCACCGTTGGCGTTGAGCAGGTGGACGAACACCTGGTAGTTATAGTCCACCGGGCGCAGGCTTTCCCAACGCAGGGCCAAAAGCAACTCTCCGCCCGGCTCGGTCTCCAGCGTCATCGCATAGCCGTCCAGTTGTATCCAGCCGTTCGCCTCGCTGATCCCAACCTCGACCAGCGCAGGGTCGCCAAAGACGGTGCCCAACCCTGCTTCCTCCAGGCTGCGCTGAGGCGCCAATACAAAGAGCGCTAACCGCTGGCCGTCGGGCTGGCTCATGCGCGTGTCGATCAACAAAAAGTCCTCCAGCCGCAGCGTGCGCTCCCACCCCGATTCCTCGGGCAGCGCCGCATCAGGCAGCAGCCACAGCCGCTCATAACGCCCACGCAGTTGGTCCAACCACCCCTCTTGCGCTTCGTCCAGGTCATTTTGTTGCTCAAAGCCATACACAGGCAGCGCGCCATGATAGACATTCGCAAAGTCCTGTGTGCGCTCCGGCTGCAACAACAAGATCGCATCCTCGCGGCGTTCCATCTGGCGGATACGGACCGCGGCGCGGCGCAGTTCGAGGTCGGTCAAGTTGGTGGTGTAATAGGTCAGCATAGCCAGGCTGATCAACCCCAGCCCCACGGTATACCACAGGGCGCGTGCAGGTTCCAATCGGGGGCGATCCTGCGCCGCACGCATCTGGCGCGCCACCAGAAACAGGCCTACGACGACCGCGGAAAGCGGCATGACCAGCCCTAGCCAGTCGATGCGCCGGATCGAGGGACTTGTCCGCCACCAGGCCAGGATGATCTGATCGGGCTGGAGGAACTGCCATTGAAGCACCAGCGGCGAATAGCGCCACTGTGTAAACGTCTGCGGCGCAAAGAGCGGCGTCACATTGGCGGCCAGCCAGTCCTGCGCCAGCCCAAAGGGAACCAGCATCCCCAACCACTGC
>CAZYQJ010000072.1:0-4997 GCA_964649925.1 uncultured Litorilinea sp. | reverse complement strand
AGCAGTAAGACCGTAGTCGCCAGCCGTCCCACGACCCCCAGGCAGCGATCCGCCCAAGCTTCCCACACCGGCCCGGTGAGTAGCGCCAGAAAGGGCATCAACGGCACAAGAAAGCGCGGCCCCCAGCTATAGCCGCCATGCCACATATACCATTTGCCGTAGATGGCGATGTACAGCACGCACAACGCCAGGCAAAAATAGAGCAGCGCACGCGACTTGCGCCAGAACCAGATCGCGCCAGGGATCGCCAGCAGCAGCGCCGGGCTGTACCAGATCAGCCCGCGGCCCGGCCCCACCAGCAGCCCCGTCACCCCAAACCACCAGACGGCGCTAAAGCGTTCGGTCTCGACATAGCCGCTGTCCCATATGTTGCCGTAGCGCGCCCAGTTCCACCACAATGACACCAGCCCGGCCAGCACCACCGGGATCAGAAAGGTAACCAGCGGTCGCCAGTGATCGGCCAGCAGGCTGCGCGTGATGCCACCCAGCCCGTGCGGCCGCGGAGCCACCGGTTGATCCCCCAATGGCGGCGCATCCAGCACAGCGACGACTAGCGCCACCAGATAGATCGGCAGCGTCGCCAGGTTCACCACGCGCGCCAGATAGGCAATGCCCCAGGCCAGGCTGCCCGCCAGCAGGTAACGCTTGCGCCCCGTCTGCCGATAACACAAAATGCCGTAGAGCGCGCCAAACAGACCAAACCCACTGACCGGGTCGCTGAAAAAGGTCTGCGTATAGGGCCAGGCCAGGGTCGCCAGGCCAAAGACCAGCGCGGTTGCAATCGACGTGCTGCGCCGCCACCCCAGCCGCCGCCCGCTGCGAAAGATCAGGCCGCCGGTCCATGCTGTTAACAGCGGGTTGAGCAGCAGCGCGGCATGCACTGGCCCCACGCCAGGCCATAAAGTCGCCAGCCAGATCAGCGGCACAGCCAACAACGCCATGCCCAACCCCTTGCGGCTGTACAGGTCGCCGTCAGGGCCGAGATTCCCCTGTTGGTTGCCCATCCACAGGAGTTGGTTGCTGTCCAGTTCGCCACGCCGCGCCATGCTCTCAGCCGTGGCAAAGACGGCCAGCCCATCACTGCTTTGGATGATACCGGTATAGGTAAACAGATAGCAGGCCAGCAGAAAGCCAAATACACAAAAGGCAATGCTGCGGTCCCGCAGATCAATTTCGTGCATCAATGCGCTCACGGTGGATTTATGGCCCTGGAACCGCGTCTTCGACGGTGACCGGGATCGCAAGATGGTCAGCACGGCTGCCATCGCGCAACGTCAGCGTGCGGCGGCCCGCGCTGTCATAGACGCCCACCCATAACTGGTACTCGCCTCCCTGCCCACCCGCAGGGATATGGAGCGTGTACGGGTCACGGATCCAGACGCCGGGTGTCCAGCTATCGGTGGGGGCCAGCCCATGCACCGGCCAGTTATCCTGCTGCGCCACCAGCGAGCCTGTGGGGTCAAACAACTGGGTAAAGACCGTATAGCGCTCGGCGATGGGCGCGTCACTGTGCCAGTATAGCACCACATCCAACGGTGCGCCCATTTGCGCCGATCCCAGCACGATCCGGTCCAGCACCATCGGCCCGCCTTCCACCGCGGCGGTCGCCAACGGTTCATCGCTCGCCGCTACTACACGGATCAAACGACACGCGCCCAGCGTCTGTTCCTCCAGCGCATGAACCTGGGGCTGGGCGAAATAGCGGTCGCGTGCCTCGACAGGGCTGGTGCGTGAGTAGGCGATATCTGTACGTTCGATCCACCAGAACTCCGGGACCGCGATCGCGTTGGCGCGGCGCATCACTTCCTCGGTGTAATCGCCTCCGGTTGTATACCCGTCCAGCACAATAAAATCATAATCATGGCGCAGCCAGGGATAGAAGTCACGCCAGACCTCCGGCTGTTGGGTGACAAGGGTCTGGTTAGTGCCGCCCGCCTCCGCCTGGAGCAGCGCCAACGCCTCTGCACAGGGATGGTTTGCCTGCTGCTGTACCCAGTAGGCGCGGGCCGCGCGCGGCGCGGCGGCCATCCCGCCCACCAACGCAGCGAGCACCACGCCCCAGGTCGCCCAGGCCGTGACCCGCCGCACCTGCACCCGGCGCGCCATGGGCCAAATCTGCGCCAAAAACTCCACCATCAGCAGCAGCAACAGCGCCGTCCGTACCAACACTGTCGCCGCCATGATCCAGTGTTCGTTGGGCAGCAGGATCAAAAAGATGTCCGACTCCACAAAGTTGACCAGGCTGAGCAGGATGGCGACCACTACCCCGCGCAGCGTGGGCAGCAGCAGGGCGATAAAGGCCAAAATCCAGATCAGGAACTGCGGGCTCCAGCCCTTGCTGTAAAGAAAGAGCAGGATCACACTCGCCGCGCTAAAGGCCAGCGGCGTGCGCACACGGCTCCAGTCGTAAGGCCGCGTGTAGAGCCAGAGATAGAGGGCGGCAAAGACCAGCCCCACCATACCCCAAGGGATGCGGCTCTCCCACAGCGGCCCGGCCAGCCCGTCTAGGTTGCGCATGTCCAGCGGGACCAGCCCATAGGCATAGACCCCGTCGATCAGCGCCCACACGCTCTGCCAGGGCGGGCGGATGGACTGGATGCGAAAGCTGCTGAGCGCCAACGCGGGGTTCGCCCGCACAAAGGGATAACCCACGCCGACCACGACCGCGGCGAAGATCAGCGCATAGATCGTGGGGCGCAGCAGGTTGCCCGCCGACTCGCGACGGAACCACTCGCGACGCAGCGCATCCCAACTCAGCCGCGCGCCCAGCCAGCGCACCGTCACCGGAGCCAGCAGCGCGGGCGTCAACTTGGTCAAGAAGCCCAACCCTGCGGCGGCGGCGCTGCCCATCCACCCCCACGGGCGCGGCACGAAGAGCAGTTCCAGCCCAAGCAGCATGAAAAAGAGCGGCATTGGCTCGAACCAGCCGATCAGGGTATAGACCGGCACAAAGAAGAGCGCATACAACCCCGGCGCGACCAGCGGCGCGACCCCATCCGGCAGCCCGGCGGGAAACGCCCGCGCTCCCTCGTCGCACACCAGGCGGCCTGCCAGCCGGTAGATCAGCAGCAAGTTGCCGCTGTCAAAGACCAACAACGCCAGCCCCAGCATCACATGGAACGCCAGCCGCGGCTCCACCCAGGGCGGAATCCGGCTCGACCACTCAAAGATCGTGAGCATGAGCGCGGGGAACAGCGGCGGGTAGGCTGTCCAGAGGGTCTCATAGGTGCGGTAGCCCATGGGGATCATCTGTCCCCAGGTGGCGTAAAAATCATAGTCGGAGAAGTCGGCAATAAAGCCGCCAGGCCGGAAGAGCAACAAGGCCAGCAGCCGGAACGTAGCGAAGAGCAGATAGAGGATGACAAACCCGGCATGACGCCGGTAGAGTGCGCGCAGGCGGGTCATTCTTGGGGTACGTCTTGGGCAGGCAGGGGGACGGGCGCAGTCAGCCAACGGCCCAACCCGGTCGCCAGTGTAGCGATGCCGCTGACCAGCAAAAAGCTCCAATAGCTGATGGCGCGCGTGGCCAGCACCGCGGCGGAAATGGGAATACCCGGCTGCGCTAATAACGCCAGCAGCACAGCATAGGCCGTTTCAATCTGCCCCATGCCGCCGGGGGTCAGCGGGATGGCGGCAAAGATATCAACCGTCAGCGCGGCGAAACCCGCGGCAGGCAAAGGCAGGCTGTGGCCCAAACTCGCCACCACTAGCCAGAGCAGCAGCGCATCACACAGCCAGATGATCAGGCTTTCACCCACCACCAGCGCGGCCAACCCAGGCCGTCGCGGCAAGCGGCGCAGGCTCTCCGCCACCTGAAGCGCAAAGTTCAACGCCCGCTGCCAGATCGGGTGAGTCGACCAGCCTGCCAGCCGCGCCAGCACAGCAGGCATCCACACCACCACAGCCCCCAATGCGGCCAGGATCACCAGCGCGGCCACATAGACGCCCACCAACCAGCCGGGCAGGTGCATCCCCAGCACGCCCAAGCCAAACCCTGCGCTCAGGATCAGGATGGCAAGGATGTCCAGCGTGCGCTCCAGCACAATTGTACCCAGGCTGTCGGCCACAGGGACAGGGGCATAGGCGGGCGGCGGCATCCGCAGCGCGGCCACGCGCAGCGCATCCCCGGCCCGCGCCGGGATCAGCGCGCTCACAAACCAGCCGCTGAGCAACACGCCGGTTGTATAGAAATAACCCAAGCGGTGATGGAGCGCCGCCAGGAGTACTTGCCAGCGATGGCCGCGCAGCGCAAACCCTGCATAGTGGATGGCTGCGGCCAGGATCAGCAGGCGACCGTCCAGGCCAGTC
Source organism: uncultured Litorilinea sp. (assembly GCA_964649925.1). GTDB lineage: Bacteria > Chloroflexota > Anaerolineae > Caldilineales > Caldilineaceae > QEUY01. Next base: position 689 of record CAZYQJ010000072.1, on the reverse strand, counting down.
AGGGCGGCCAGTGTTTCACGCCCGCCACCGGCCCATACTAATAAGATAAGCGTGGCTGCGGCCAGCAGGACCAGCAGCGTCAGGCGGCGGGTGTCTAGACGCAGAGACGGGGTGGGCGCGACCTGCGCGCGACGGTCATGAAGCGGCTGTTGCATAGCCCCCGCATCTTATCACCCGCAGCCACACAGGGCAATTGTCAAGGACAAGTAGCACATGAAACACATGAGTAGATGCCAGTAACTAGGTACGGCGATCTGTCACCAGCAGGTCTTCGGGATAGTCGACATCCCAGGCCAGCGTTTCGGAGCGATAGGTGTGGCAGGGCAGATGCGCCGCCGCGGCCAGCCCGCAGTGGCGCGCATAGCTCCCCTCGCCAAAGGCATAGCGGATCGCCTGCGGCGGGCGCAGCAGCAGCGCATTGGTTCCCCCGTCGTGGCTGGGCGCGATGACCACGCCATCCCCCGCTGCGGCCAGCGCACACAACGCCTGCAGGTCATCCACCGTGATCAGCGGCAGGTCGGAGGGCAGCACCAAGAGGGCATCGGCTGTCGCAATCCAGGGCTGCTGGCGCGCTTGTTCCAGTGCCGCGTTCAGGTCATCGCCCACCTCGCGGATGGGGATCGCGCCGCGCGCCGCGGCCAGCGCCAGCACATCCGGGTCACGGCTGATGACGGCTTGCCCGGCAAAAC
>CAZYQJ010000071.1:2488-13310 GCA_964649925.1 uncultured Litorilinea sp. | reverse complement strand
AAACACTACGAAATCCATACGAGCCAACGAACAACCTGCCAATGCCCCCTCGTCGCGCTGACGGTCAATCACGTTGCTGAGTTGCGCCGGAAATGCGCCGCTATCGACCGTCGTCCCCTCCAACAGCGTCAGGATGCGTGTCATGGCGCTGTCGAGCGTGCTATACCCGCTGTCCTGATACAGCCAAATCTCCACCACCTGCGCCGCCGAGACAACCACCGGGGCGCTGTCGCGCACCATGCCGTCGGGCACATTGCCGCGCTGTTTGACCAGCGCACACGGCTTGAGCCAGCCATTGGCGTCAAACGCGGCAGGCGTTGTCTCGCGGCTGATGCCCACACGCCCTACCTGCCCGCTGGTGTAGATGCCGCCCGTCAGGATGCCCGCGAGCGTGGCGTCAGCGCGCAGCAATGTGGCGACTGCATCCTCTCTAGCCATTGGGGTGTTCCACCTCCAAATCAGGCTGCAGATAAACGGGCGTGCCCTGCGCCGCCAGTTGGCGTGTCATGCCCAGCACCATGTCGTCAGGCGGGAAATAGGCTGACGCGGCCACCTCGGCGCGCATGGCGATGCAACTCCCGGCACTGTCCAGCGGGACCGCGCCACAAGTGGCGCCGCCGTTGACGTCAGGGTGATAGGGTGGCCGGTTGCTGAACCGCTGGCCGCCCAGCCGGAAGGCCCAGGTGTCGTAGAACCAACGGCCCTGCGGGTCGCCATAGAGCGTGCAGCCCGGCGCGTGCATGACCATCGGCGCAACGGCCGGATACAGCGTCAGGCGCGCCACCAGCACCGCCAGCGTGTGCGGCCGCCAAATCAGATCGCCCTCCACAAAAATCACCGCCTCGGCGTCTGCCGGGATGTGCAGCCACAGCGTGTTGTAGACGCCCGCCAACTGCGCAAACCGCTGGCGATTTTCCACCGGCCCGAACGACGGCCCGCCGTGCGTGGTGTCGATCAACTTGCCCGCCAGCCCCGTCTGGCGCATGGCCTCAATGAGCATGGGGCGCGTGGCGTCAGTGCTGTCCCCCTCGCCTATCAGTAGGTAGGGCGTCATGCCGAGCGCGGCCAGGGCCAGGTACAGCCCGGCCACCTGCTGGAAATAGCGCGGCACATGTTGGGCGGCGTTGCGCATGGCGCTGCATAGGACGACGCGGCTCATGCGACCACCGCCTGTCGTGCGACGATGCGCAAATCGGGCGTCAGTGCCCAGGGCGCGGCGTCCACCCCTAGCCGCTGCGTCATGCCGTCCGCCTCATAGAGCAGGCGGTTGTATGCCTGCTCTGCGCTGCCCTCGCGGCCCTGTTTGCCGTTGGCCCATTCGGGGTGCGGGTGGTTGACGTGGATGGCGGTAATCACCTGCGTGGCGTCAATCACCGTCATGTTCCAGGCCGTCAGCGCCTTCCACACCCGCCAGTTGTCGCCGCCACCGCCACAGGCGACGAAGGGCAGCACCGGCCCGATGGTGCCGCGCCGGTAGAGGCAGTAGTCCATGCCGCACGGCGGGTGCAGCGTGGCGGTGTCAGGCGACGCGTCCGGCTCGATATCCCAACGCTGGCCGATGACGAACGGGCGCGGCACCCCGTCCAGGGCGGCCAGCAGGTCGCGCCAGGGCGCGTCCAGCGTCACGTCTGCGCTGCAATAGCAGATCCAGTTGTGGGCGGCGTAGCGTTCGCCCGCCGCGAAAATCCTATCCACCAACGGGCGGCCCATCTCGTTATAGCCCACCTCCAGGCAGCGCACGGCGTCCAGGTCAATGGCGGCCTGGCGGCTGCCCGGCTCGTCGCCAAACAGGATGATCTGGGCGTTGTCCATGCCCTCGCGCCAACTGCGTAAGGCCATGCGCTGCAATTTGTCAAACGCGCCGGTGAATGCTCGCGGCAGTGTGAGAAACGTAATCATGCTAACTCCTGCGTAGGGGTGCGTTTGCCGATAACCTGGGCCGGTACACCAGCGACGATCGTCCAGGGTGGCACGTCCGCAGTCACAACAGCGCCCGCCCCGACGACCGCGCCCTCGCCCACCATCACGCCGGGCAGAATGACGGCGTTTGTGCCAACGCAGCTGTAGTCATGCAGGACGGTGCGCGTTCGCTCGACCCGCTGCATCTCCTGCGGGCTGACGCTGCTCATGCTCAGCCCGTCCGGCCTATTTGAGCCAGCCAGGATCTTCGCGCCGCTGGCGATGCCCACATGCCGCCCGATAACGACCTCCCCGCCGCCGATGTTGATATGCGCGAACGAACAGATGTGCGCACACGCGCCCACTGTGACGCCGAAGCCGCCCTCGATTTTGACAAACGAATCCACGCGCGCCGTACCGGCAATCTGCACGCGTTCCGGCTTCAGGATGATGGTCGGCTCGTAAACGGGCATTACAGCTCAGCCTCCAGTTGCGCCCAGATGTCACGGTGGGCGGCCATCCAGCCCTCTAGCCCCGCGGGGTGCGGCCCCTGGTACGGCGCTATCTGCTGGCCGCGCAGTCGCTCGGCCATGCGGTAGTCGTAGGGCGGCACATCGGGCACACGGCCATCCGCCAGCCCCGCACCGTCGGCATACCAGGCGCGGTGTTTGGCCTGCGAGATGGCGAGCGCCTGCGGCGCGCGACACCAGCCGTAGTGCAGCATCGGTGTGCCGATCCAGTACGCGCCGCCGTCATGCACGTTGTGGGCGTCCACCTCGCGCCCGTTGCGGTTAATCACCATTTGGCAGGCGGCCCATTTGGGATGTTGGTCGCTGCACCAGTTGCGCATCCGGTAGCCCGCCGAGGCGCGGCCCAAGCGTGCGTTATGGCCGTAGAACCCCTTGCCGGTCACCCGGTAGTTGGCCGTACCAAACAGGTGGATATAGGGGAACACAATCACCTGTACGGTAGGCGTCTGCATGGCCGCCCGCACGCGGCTGGCGTGTAGTTCGTGCAGCGCCTCATCTGCGTCGTGATACATGTGCCAGTCGGCGGTCGTCATCTCGCGGCACCAGTCCCACCAGCGCTCCTGCCAGCCGCGGTCAAAGACAAATGTCTCCTCGCGGATCTTGATGCGGTCGCGGCCATACTGGTCTTGCAGCGCATAGATGGCGTCGCGCGTCCCGTCCACCGACTGGCCCACCACGATGCACGCCTCGTCACAGACGCGCAGCGCAGAGGCGACAGCCGCCTCGTACGGGTAATCCATCACGAGCAGGTTAGATGCCCGAAAAAACGCCGCTGAGCCTGTCACTGTGTAGCCTCGAAAATCCCCTGAATCTCGCCCAGGGTCAGGATGGTGTCAACGCACGTGTACTGGTCGCCCGCCCACACGAAGCGATAGCCGTCCTGGATGTCGGTATCGGGCAGCGTGGCGTGGTTGCGGATGCCAAACACAATCACCCTGCGCCGCGCCCCGACCCCTGCGGCAGACTCGGCTGGCGTGGCGGATGTGTCCGACTCGACGCGTACCGTCTGCGGCGTGACGGTGGCCCCCGTAGCGGTTTTGAACGTGACGGTGGTTGATTTGTCCTGGATGCGCCGCCAGGCCAGGGCGGCGCGCTCAGTCTCGCTAATCGCCTCACCCGCACCCAGCCAGGCGGAGATGTTGACAGCCATTAACCTGGATATTCCTTAATGCGTCGCGGCAGACGGCCCGTACGCCCAAACACGGCTGCGCCGCTGCCCGCGGCCCGTTCGGCCTTGTCCAGTTCGCCCTGCCAATATCCCAACAGTTTTCCCAAATGATCGAACACGTCGCTTAACCGCTCCATTGACGCGTTCTGCTGGTAGGTCGTCAGCCGGGCACTGCTGGCGAACAGCCTGCGGATGGCGATCACGCGCGCATAGGCGTTGCGGCTGGCCGTGTCCGTGTAGCTCTCGCCCGCCTCGTCCAGGATTGCCTGCGCGTCCTCGTCGGGCAGGCTGGTCGCATCCGCGCCAATGTCACTACGCAGCCTGCTGATGTCGTCGGCCATAGCCTCCTGCTCTTTCGTAGATCGCCATAATCTCAGCCGCCGCCCGCTGCCAGTTGTACATCCGCCGCACATGCTCAGCCCGCGCATACGCCTGCTCGCGATACCAGTCACGATGCGCCGCCACCTGTGTGAGCGCCCGCGTGATGCCGTCCACGTCCGGCTCGGCCCATACGCCCAAATCCTGGCCCTCCAGCGATTTGATGCCGCTCCAGTCGGCAGACACCAGCGCGTAGGGCAGCGCCCAGCCCCAGGCGCTGAGGTCGTCGGCAGTGCCGCCCCAGTTGGTGACGAGGCTGATACCGCCCGTGGCGGCAAACTCGCGGGGCGGCAGCCCAAACCCCTCGCCGCGGTTGGGGCTAACCAGCACGTCCGCCTCCAGGTACAGGCGGTACAACTCCTCGTCCGTCATGTCGCGCTGGATCACCGTGATGTTGTCGTTTGCCAGCTCGATCTGCACCCTGGCGTTGCGCGATTTGAGGATCAGCCGGTAGTTGGGGTCATCGCCAAAGGCGCGCAGGAATGCCTGCAGCGCCACCAGCCCGCCCTTACGTTTGCCGCGGTCCAGGAACGCCAGGAACGTCAGCGGCCTGCCAGTGCGGCGCGCCGCGGGCCGGTAGACGTCACTCAGGCCCAGCGGCACAACGTGCATGGCCGCGGTCACGCGCGCCTGGCGGAATGTCTCCCAGCAGAACCAGGACGGCACAACCACGGCGTCCATCTGGTTGAGCACGTCCGCCCAGCCCGCGGGCAGTTTGGACGACTCGAACATGGTCAGCGCCACGCGCGGCCCGATATGCACCAGCGGGTTGCGGTGACGGACATAGCCGGTTGGGTAGCCCAGGAACAGGCCGCCCAGCGCGGCCGCGACGGGCCGGGAGACAATGGCGCGCACGTCGTCGGGGGTGGTTTGGAACGTTTCGCCCATCAACCCAAAAACGTTGGGCTGCACGCCCATGCGATCCAGCTCTCGCACCAGGCTACAGGCGACAATCCCGTAGCTATCGGCCCCGTCTAGCACACCAGGGATGCAGATGTTCACCGCTCGCACGCATTCACTCCTGCGTTAGTCCGGGAAGGGGCAGTCGCCCACCCCTCCCCTCGACTGCTACTGTCCGGCGGAAGGCCACGCGATTTCCTCGACACTGCGTAACGGGTCGGCAAACACCCCAAAATAGGTGTCCCACACGACCTGCGTCAGGAACCGGCTCACGTCCTCCTGCATCCCGTCCTGCATCAAGTCCTGCTTGATATAGGACTGGAAGTCCATATCCCGATTCGCCAAGTCAATGAGGTAGCCCTTGCCGCTCGTCACGCCGGGATAGGTGACGGACTTGTTGCCACGCATCCCAGTCCAGCCGTCGTAGGCGATCACCGTCTGCACGGCGTCAATGGCGCTCGACTGCAAACTCACGCCCTGCTGCGGCACACGGATCAGCGCCTTCTCAACGGTGAACAGGTTGGCACTTGACACCAGCAGCGCATACGGCCCGCGGCGCGGGTTGGTTTGGTCGATGCGGCTGTTGGTGATGGCATCCTCAATCGTCAGCATGAAATCCTCGACGATGGTCGTGCCGCCCGTATTCGCCGCGGTCTGGTTGTCCGCACCGTAGCTGGCGTTGAGGATGGGGGCGAAATGCACGTGGTTGAGCAGCGCATTGTAGGCAATGCCGACCTGCCGCTCCACAATGGGCACGCCCCACAGCTCGTTGAACTGCACCAGATCCTTGGAGTACTCCAGCCCCACGCCGTAATGCCGGATACGCACCGCGGCCTCGGAGCTGGTGACGCTGGCGAACTTGACCTCGCCACCCTCGGAAACCTCCTCCAGGATGACGCCGCCCGGCCCGATACGCTGGATCGAGATGTTGCGCGGCAGGTTGGCGTCGCGGATCTCGCGGTAAATGGGCGTGTATAGCAGCGGCACCTGGTCGCGGCCTGCGTCCACCTCGTAGCGGCGGCGCTCGTTCCACTCCTGGCCGAACGTGTCGGTGCCCACAAACTCATAGATGTGCGGGTCGCGTGTCTCGCGCACGTGGTCAGCCAGCCGCAGCCCCTTGGGGAAGGCGACGGTCGACTTATTTTTGGCGAGCAAGTCCCGACTGATGATTTTGATAGCCATGTCCTAGTCCCTCCCTAGCTGGCCAACGCGTTGTGCGCCAGCATGATGCCGGTCACGATGTTGTTGGCGTCCTTGTCGGCAGTCGCCTTGAAGAACGCCACCTTGCCCGCGCCCGATGACGTGGTGTACGCCTCGTCATCAGGGTAGTGGCCAGTGATGGTGGCGACGGTGATATACACGATGTCGCCCTTGTTTACGGTCAATCCGGCGGGCACAATGAACTGATACTCGCGGTTGCTGGCAACCAACGCGATGGTGTCGCCGCTGTCGCCGTCCGCCCCAGCCAGGCCTACCCAGCCGTCCGCCACGATGACGCTGCCCTTCGCCACCTCGTGGAGCAGGTCCACGTTGACGGCCAGGCCGTCGCTCTCGAAAATCGCGGGCTGGCCCGCTACGGTTGTCGCCATGATTACGCCTCCTGTTCCTCAGGAATCACAAAATATTTGCGCTGCCCGTTCTGGCTGGGCAGGTTGCCCGCCCCCTGGCGCGGCCCCATCGTCGCAACGACATGCGCCTGGAGTAGTTCGGTCACGTGCGCGCTCTCGCTCACGGCCTTGTAGGCCGCCTCCGCCTCCTCAACCGTCTGCGGGTTGCGCGCCGCCACCAGGTCCACCACCAGCTCACGCACCGGCTCTACCTGGATATCGGCAGCCAACTCGGTGATGCGGCGCGTGATGGCGGCCTTGGCCTGCTCTTCTTGCGTGCGCCGCATCTCGGCGATGGCGCTCAGCACGTCGGCATCACCGTCTAGCGCGAGCGTCTCGCGGATGGCCTGGAGCTGCGCCACCTCAGGCGGTACGGGCACGCTCTCCACGATGGCCTGCCGCACCGCGTCGGGCAGCAGCCGGGCGTCATCGGCGGTCATCTCGTTAATCACCTGTAGTTTGTCCACAACAGTGTCCTCCTGTTCTGTCTCCGGTTCTGGCTCTGGCCCCTCGTCCATCTCAGTGGTCAGCAGGGGCACGGCGGCCAGGTCGGGGATACCGGCACGGTCTGCCGGTGCGATGTCAATCTGATTGAGGCGCAGACTGTCGGCAGCCATGCGAAACGCCCCCAGTGTCGCATCCCATTCGCCCGCGGCGTATGCGTCAATGGACGTGGCAATGGCCTTGCCCTGCGCCTTATAACGCCGGATACGCTCGCGCACCGGCCCCGGCACTACATAGGCTTTCCCCCAGAGCGTGTCACCGACGCGGGCCGCGCCCACCCAGTGCACCGCCTCCGGCGGAAATGCCGTGGCTCGTTCGGCCTCAGATAGATGCCCCATGAGGCCGATAGGTTTGTTGCGGAGCGTTTGCCGCTCCAACTCCTGCACAAAGGCCTCGTCATAGAACCGCTTGTTGCCGCTCGTGACACCCGCCTTGCCGATGGGAATTGTCAGGAACATGGGGTTGTCGTCCCCGGCAACCAACGCCTGGTAATCCACATCGGGCGCATAGGGCACATTCGGATAACTGCCGCGCAGTTCCGTCACCGCCACGATATCGGTAAAGTTCCCGCGGAACTCGTTCACACTCCCCTCCTATACCGCCGCCACCGCGGCCATAATTGCATCCTCCAACGACCCGCTGAGCAGGCCGCGCGTCAGATAGTCTGGATTGAGCAATCCCTGCAATGTGCGCGCCCGGTCTGCATTGCCGCCTGCCGCTGCTGCCACCAAATCGCCGCGCGCCGCCTGGATGTCCTGGCGCAGGCTGGCAATCAGGCCCGACATGTCTCCCGCAGGTACAGGCAGCAGACTGCATAGGCATTGCGGGTGCGCGGGATATTGCGGCGTTTCGCCCACCGGGTACACCCCATCATGGTTCGGCCCGCCGCGAGCGTACTCGTCGCAGATGTCAATGCGCGGGTGCGACGCGCTCAGCCGCCATTGCAGCCCGCCCACAAATGGGTTGGCCGCCGATGCGTTGACCGTGGCGCGGCCCGCCGCGGCGGTGATTTCGGTGCGCGCCAGCCGCCGCGCTGAGTAGCTGCCCTCCACCCCATAGGGCGTCGTGGTGCGCGGCCTGCGCCCTGCGGGCGTCAAAAACTCCTCCAACAGGTCGGCCATGTCTACCGCTGCCGTCCCGCGGGCGATGTGGTAGTCGAGCAGCGCATCCACGCGGCTGCGCACCTCAATACTCGTGCGCCAAATGCGGTCAGACAGCCGGTAGCCGTTGGGGTCTACCCACAGATGCCACGGGTCATACATGCCACGTGGACGCACCAGCCGCGAGACGTCAAACGCCGCCCCCTGCAGCGTGCGCTCCACCAGCGGATCCTCGCCAGGACGCAGACGGTTCAGCTCGGTGATGCGCATCTCAAGCGCCCCCACCAGCCGCGGCCCCGTCAACCAGGCCAGCACTGTGCGGTCACGTACCACGCGCCGCAGCAATGCCGCCTGCCGCTCGGCCTGGATGCGCGTTGCCCCCGCTACTCCGTCATACAGCAGCCGCGCATAGGGCGACTGCGGCACAGGGCCGCGCAGGGGGCTGTCACCGCGCCCGACGTAGTACGGCTTGACGGCCTGCACCCAAATGTCGCCAGACAGCGCAGCGCGCACCGTGCGCCGGTTGGGGATCGTGCCGTCCGGACCCGCCGCACGCAGCACGATGGCGGCGATAGACCGCGCCAGCTGGCGGTGTTCTGCCGCCAACCTGCGGTCCATCGCCCGCTGGTGTCGTAGTCGCTGACTGTCAAACGTGCGCGCCATACGCCCCTACGTTATGTCTAGCTATTCCAATTTACGTCAGGTTTCAGCAGCGCCAGGATTTTATCCGCCGTCGCTGGCCCCACGCCGTCGATGGTCATCAACTCTTTTTTGGTGGGCAGCTTGGGCGCAGGCTGCTGCGGCTGGTCGAGTTTGGCCTCGATGCGCTCCAGCCGCTCCAGAATCATGCGCGTTGCCTTATCCATTGCCATTGTGTCCCTCCTAGATTTCCAGGTTGCCAATCTCGTCAGCCAGGTCGCGGTCAAACTGATCCTCGTCACGCAACTGCGGCGGCGTGCGCGCCACCATCTCGGCCTCAGCCGCCTCCAGCACCCCGTCAATGTCCTCCACGTCAATCGGGGCCAGCATCAGCGCCGTGCGCCGGTCAATCAGCCCCTCGGTGTAGGCCCAAATCAGGGCGTCCAGCACCAACCGCTCGTCCTGCGTCAGTTTCTGCCACTGGATGGTGGGCGTCTCGGCGGTGACGCCCGGCGTGGTCAGCGCCAGCAGCCCCAGCACGATCTCGGCCAGTTCGGTCAGCCAGCCGCTAATCTCGGCGCGCTTGCCCTCGATGAACTTCTCAAATACGGGCATCTGCGTCTCGGCGCTGGCCCGGCTGGAGGCAATGGCGTTACCGAGTACGAACTCAGGCAGTTCGGTATGCTCCAGGAACAGGTAGAAACACAGTTCCAGCAGCCTGACCGTGTCCTCGGTGAACGGGGCGGGCGATTTGTAGCCAAACGTCGCGCCGCTCACAGCCAGCAGCGTGGACAGGTCCACGTCCAGCCAGTCAACGGTCTGGCTCTCGCCGTTGGGCAGGATCTGTGTCTCGCTGCGCCCGTATTTCTGGACGAACCGGTCCAGGTCCACGCGGTCGTCGAACGACAGGAACGGCGTGGGCCTGCCCTGGTCGATGTTGCCCTCGATGGCCGCCTCAAACACCTCGCCGTAACGATGCAGCACCTCGACCGCGGCCTCTGCCTCCGGGTGGCCAAACGTCTCGCCGTCCTGCGGGCTGTTGGCGATATGCACCACGGGCAGGCGGCCTAGCAGGTTGCGATACACGCGCTCCTCGGCGGCCACGCCCGGCATCTCGATACGCTGCACGCGCCGGTCGGCGTAATACTCGTCCGTAATCGTCATGCGCCGCGCCGTCTCAGTCGGGTGGTCGATCACCTGCGTGATGCGCCAGCCCACGATGCGGCTGTAGTCGTCCTCGGCCACAATCGGGTCCACGGTGTCGGGCTGTACGATGGTCAGGGTCAGGTCGGCATTGACGACGACGAACGCATCGCCCTGTTTGAGCGCGGCGCGGTAGGCACGCAGCACCTCTGCATGGTGGTCGTCCCACCAGGCCGTCAACGCCTCCTGGCTGGCCTCGGACTCGCAGCGCCATTCGGGGGCACGGCCCAACGTCCAGGCCGCCACTTTGCTGACCAACGGCTTAATCAGCAGCCCCGATATCTCCAGGCCGCGCACCCGGCAGTAGTAGGCGCGCCGCCACCAGTCATAATCTGAGCGGCCCCAGTCGTGCGTCGGCTGGCGGAACAGCGTGCGGATGCGCCGCCGCGTGACGCGCAATTGGCGCGACATCACGTTGCTGCCCGCGGTCAAAAACTCGGTAATCCGGCCCCACACACGGCCTACAAACTGTCTCATCCCCTGACCCCCTGCGGCCGCCGCACGCGTGGGCCACCGCCGCGTCCTCGCACCTGGATTTGCACCGCGCCGGTACCTGGCTGCGAAACCGCGTGCCAGGCCAGCGCCAGCGCCATTACGGTATCGTCGTGCATCCCTTCCGGCGCGCCGTAACGCATCAAACCCGAGGGCAGCCGCTCCATCTCATACGCCTGCAGCTCGGCCACCTGCACCGGGTCAGCCAGGATGCGGATGTCGCCGCGCTCAAAGGCGAGCGCCAACGCGTCGATGATCTGCGCCTTGGTGGCGTTGGTCGTCATGAACGGCACGACGGGCAGCCCGTCACGCTGCAATTGCTCGATCAGCGGCTGGCCCATGCTATTGGCCTCGGCCACAATCGCCGCAAACAACGGTGCAAGCCGCGCCTGCTCATGCACC
>CAZYQJ010000071.1:0-2478 GCA_964649925.1 uncultured Litorilinea sp. | reverse complement strand
GTCCATGTACACCTGCGCCCTTGTGCGGGCGTCGAACACCGACAGCACGGTGAAATCGTTGCTGCGCCCCCAGTCCACGCCGTAGATGTACTGCGCGGCCTGCTCGCCCTGCTGTAGCGGCTGCGCCGTGGCCGCGTCCAACACCCTGCGGAACACGCCACCGCCATCCTCCAAAAACTCGGCCAAAAACTCTTGGGCAAAGACGCGTTCAGGTAATAGCGCTTTGGCCGCGTCAATCTCACTTGTCGCCAGGTATGGGTTGTCATAACTGCTAAAGCGCCACGCCTGCGTCTCTATGCCATCGGCGGAGGTCCACATGCGCCAGAACCAATTGCGGCCTTTGGGCGTAGAGATAAAGAGCGCATGGCCTAGCCGGTCGGCCAGCGCCGGACGCAATGCCTCCTGCCAGGCGTCTTCCTTGATAAAGGCGCATTCGTCTAGCACCACGAAGTCCAGCCCCTCACCGCGTAATGAGTCGGGGTTGTCGGCGCTACGCACCTGGATTGTGCCACCCGTGGGCAGTTCGGCCATGCGGTCTGCCTCACGCACGATGACGCCGGGGATCTGCACCGCCATGCGTTTAATCATGCGCCAACCGATAGACGCCATCGGGTAAGAGGGCGCCACCCACCAGGCGCGCCCACCATCCACGGCAGTGCGGATGCAGAGCAGCGCACCCAGGCGACTCTTGCCCCAGCGTCTGCCGCAGGCCAGCACGTTGAAACGCGCCGGGCTATCCCACACGGCCTGCTGTCCCTCATGCAATTTAGGTGGCACAATCTCGACTGTCGTTGTCATCGCCCCAACTCATCACAATGCGTAAGCTCTCCCCGTCCTTGCCTGTAATCTCCTGGCGCTCGCCCCACCCGCGCGCCTTGGCCGCGGGTGACGCCTTGAGCGTCCAGATAATCGCCGTCATGTTGCCGTTAAGCACCTCACGGCGTAGTGCCAGTTCGGCAATGTCCACCAACTCCTCGCGGCTGTCCTGCACGACCTGTTGCAGCGTGGGGCTGGCCTTGATGCGGTTATGCACCGTCTGGCGTGTGACACCCAGCGCCTTGGCCGCCTCGGTGACGTTGCCTGCTTTGGCTTTGAGTGCGTTGGCAATCTGTTCGACGGTTAGCATTTTTAGGTGTCAATCCGCGTCAAATCTGCATCCGCTTACGGTAGATGTCCGCAATCTTCCAGCGCGTCGCCGTGTCAATCGGCCAGTCAATCACCTCCCAGGTTGCGCGCGCCGCGTCCTCGACGGCGGGAAACAGATCGAACGGCTGCCCCTGCATTTCGGCGGTATCAGCTAGACCGTCGATCAGCGCGGGCGATACCACCAACTGCTCTGCTATCGCTTTAACCTGGCTCGGTCGTTTATTGCCGTAGTAGCACATGACATGGCGCGACACGGCGTTGTTCAGCACCCAGGCCACATGATCATCCAGTAGCCGGTTGTACTCGAATGAGGGCACAAATCGCACCAGCGGCGCGGGTGGGTTGGGTACAAATGCCGTCATTTTGATCTGGCACACGCCCCAGTCGAGCAGCCGCGCCAATTTGTAGTGCAGGTCTTTGAAGTCCTCCCAATCCTCGCTTCCCTCCCAGGGCGCGCCCATAATCATGAACCATCGCGTGTTGATTTTGGCGGCGTGCAGTTCGGCGGTGATGTCGAGTAGCTCCTGGTTTTTAATAGGCTTGCCAAACGCCCTACGGATGCGCTCGCTCACGCCCTCCACGCCAAATCGGGCAATACCCACACCGGTGGTTTTGAGCATCTCGCGCAACCCACGGTCGCGCATCTCCATGATCGTGAAGCTCTGGCTCGCCATTTTGGTGCGAATGTGGGGCCAGAACTTGAGATGGGCCGGGTCGTTGCTCAATATCTGCACGCGCTCGCCCTGGCGTTCCAGCGCGCTCGCCGTGCGCACAACCGCGGCGTCGTTGGGGTTGACGCGGTAGGTCTGGCGATAGGTCGTGGCACAGAACGTGCATTTGCAATGACAGCCCTTGGATCCCAACAGCCGTACCACCTTGTCGTCGCCGCGCACGGGCGGAACCCCCATCCAATCCACATAGGTGTCGGGGGTTGCCAGTTTGGGCGGCACGTCCCGCAGCAGCCACGGGCGATCCGGGTCGCGGTCTAGCGACTCCAACTGGCCGCGTTCCAGCGCGTGCGGGTAGTCCGCAATCCAGCCGCGGATCGCCTCCAGTGTTTGCCCGGATTTGACCAGGCGCAACAGTTCGCGCACAAATGTATAGGCTTCGCCCACCGTGAACGCGTCCGCAATCTGGGCGGCCTCAAACGGCGATGAATCGACCGGCCCGCCACAGATCACGTAGGGCTGGCGGTTGCGTTTGGCGGCGCGTGGCTCAATGCCCGCCTTGCGCAAATAGGCCGATGTGCCGGACAAAAAATCCATTGCCCCGGCAAAAGCAACGAACACGATGTCAGCCCGCGCCGGATCACTGACCAGCGGCACGCCCGCC
>CAZYQJ010000070.1:0-13528 GCA_964649925.1 uncultured Litorilinea sp. | reverse complement strand
TGTTGTAGCTCCATCAGCCGGGCAAACCGCTCTTCCTTGAGCGCCGGGTCTACCGGGTTGGGCAGGTCTGCGGCAGGCGTACCCGGTTCTGCGCTGAACTCGAATGCGCCCACCTTATCGAACTCGATCGCCTGCACAAAGTCGAGCAGCCCCTGAAATTCAGCCTCGGTCTCGCCCGGATAGCCGACGATAAAGGTCGTCCGCAGCGCAATGTCAGGCATGGCGGCACGCAGTTTCGCCATGTGGTCGTAGACCATCTCCAGCCGCGACGGGCGGCGCATCCGGCGCAGCGTGGCCGGGTCGCCATGCTGCAGCGGCATATCTAAATACGGCACGATCTTGGCCTCACGCGCCATGACCTCGATCAACTCGTCGGTCACATGGCCGGGGTAGGCGTACATCAGCCGTACCCAGCGCAGGTCGTCACTGGTGCGCTGGCAGATGGCATGGAGCAGGCGCGGCAGGCTGTTGGGTTCGCCCCAATCGCGGCCATAGTCGGTGGTATCCTGGGCCACCAGCACCAGTTCTTTGGCCCCGGCCTCCACCAGCGCGACGGCCTCATCTACCACGGCTTCCAGCGGGCGGCTGCGCAGTTTGCCCTTAAAGCTAGGGATCGTACAGAAAGCACAGGGAGCGTTGCAGCCGTCCGAAATCTTGAGGTAGGCACTGCCCCCCACCACCGGCGGCCGCGGTACAGCCCCCCTATAGGCTTCGCCGGGGTCGTCGAGCAGGGCAGGGACTGCGTGCGGCCCCTCGCCCAACAAGTCATAGCGCGCCCGCTGGCGCGCCTGCGTCCCCCCGCGAATCTGGCGGATCAACTCCAACACATCCATCCAGCGGCGCGTGCCGAGCAGGCCATCCACCTTGGGCACACGCGCCAGCACCTCCTGGCCGTTACGTTGGGCCAGGCAGCCCGCCGCGATCAAGACCTGGTTGCGGCGTTTGCGGCGGCTCAGGTCGGCCAACACGCCAATCGATTCCTCTTTGGCGGCTTCCAAAAAGCCGCACGTATTGACGATCAAGACATCGGCCTCACGCGCCGCGTCCGTGGCGCGAAAGTCCGCGCCCTGCAGCAGCATCTCGATGCCGTCGCTGTCAACCTTATTCTTGGGGCAGCCCAAGGTAATCAGGTGATATTTCAACTATGGTTTCTCCCTGGCGGGCCTCCTCCGCCCACCACGCCAACACAGTCCGCATACGCTCATAACGTGCCTCGGCCAAGGCCCGCGCCGGGGCTGTATTCATGCTCGCGACGGTGCGGCCCAGCGTTTTTTTCACAAATGCAAGGTTGTCCATGCGCCGCTCGTCCAGCGTGTGATTGACGGCATGGACGGTGCTGAGGTTGAAGATCAATGCCTGCACCCCGATCTTCGTCAGCTTGTCCGCATCCCACAACACCGCTGCTTCCAACGGGGTCAACGGCGCAGCGCCCGCGGGGCGCACCATCCCCTCATGCTTGCTGATGGCATCGGCCACAGCAGCGATCTTCTCGCGCGGAAAATCTGTCTCCGCCAGGATCACTTGGGCGGCCAGCGCGCCCGCCTTGGCATGTTTTGGCTCTTGCTTACGCACGTCGTGCAGCCAGGCGGCGGCCTCCACCACCTCGCGGTCTGCGCCCGTTTCCCCGGCCAGCCACAGCGCCAGGCTCACCACCTGGCGGACATGCTCCCAACGGTGTTCAAACGGGATCGGTTCCCCTGGATCCACCTGCCATGCCCGGCGCGCTTCGGCTTCGGCCTGTTCGGCTGCGGCTTGGCGCACCGCTTCTCGCCACGGTCGTTGCATCACGATCACTCCCCCGGCTCCAAGTCCAGCAGGCGATAGGGATAGACATTAATCACTTCTGTTTCCTCATATCGAGTCTGCGTAGGCACGTCTTGGCGGTAGAGATGAATGTGGCCGTGCAGCAAATAGCCTGGTTTGAACCAACGCATAAACATCAGAAAACTTTCAAAGCCGCGGTGGGCGCGGTCGGGTTGGTCATGGATGCCGAGCGGCGGCGAATGCGCCACCAGCACGTCGAGCCAGCGGCCAAAGCGCATCCGGTTGATCGCCAGTTTGGGCGCCAGCCGCAGGATGTTAAACTTCATCTCACGTTCGGTGTACTGGTATTTGGGCGCCAGGTTATAGCGGATCGACCCTTCCAACCCGGCCATGAGCAGACAGCCCTCGCGCTTGGTGGTCAAATGCAGGTTGACCGCGCCCATCGGCTCGCTCTTCTGCTCCCAGTCCCCGCCCTGATACTCGATCTCGCGGCCATGATTGCCAAATACATAGTAACAGGGCCGGTTGACGGTGCTGACCAGATATTCAATATAGTAGAAGGGAAGGTCGCCACAACTGAGGATCAGATCAATATCGCCCACGCGTTGGTTTACCGCGGGGCTGTATAACACCGGCTCTACTTTATCCGAAACTGCCAGTACACGCATAGACAATCATTGTAACATTGTCACAGGAGGCGGGTCAAAGCAGGCTACCCCAAAACGCACTGGTCTCAAATACACCGGCACAAATACACCGGCAACGTCTGCAACCTTTGGCGTGCGGCTGCGTATTGGTGTATGAAAGAGATTGACCAGACACAGACGGCGCAAGACGAGCGCAGACTGTGGCGATATCGAAGCAAATAAGGGAGAACCAACTATGTCCGAAGAACTGAACCGCACGCCTGCGGACCAGCCTGAAGCCCATCTGAGTGGCGAAGGCGATCAGCCCGCGCAGCAGCAAACCAGCAGCGGGCAGGCCGCAGGTGGCCCGACACCGGTTGAACGCGCCGCCGGGGTCGCGCGTGAGCAGGCGAATGAAGCGGCCAGCGCGCTGCGCCGCGGCGAGTTTATGCACGAGGCCAGTGTAGACCCAGAGGCCAATAACGACGATAAACTCATCGCCATGCTTGCCTACGCCACCCAGGTCTTGATCCCCGTGGTGATGCCGGTGATCGTCCTGCTGAGCGAAAGCAGCAAGAAACGCCCGTTCCAACGCTATCATGCGGTGCAGAGCCTGGCGTTGATGCTGGCCTTTATCGCCCTGGCAGCCGCGGTCAGCCTGGGTACGGCCATCTTCCAGATCGTGCCGATCATTGGCCAACTGCTGGGCGTGGTCGTGCTCTGTCTCACGCCGATCGCCTATCTCATGGGCGTGGCAGCCCTGCTCTACTATGGCTACCAGGCCTACCAGGGCAAACGCTTTGCCATCCCAGGGCTGACCAGCTTCCTGCGTGACCAGGGGTGGATCAGCTAACGCTGCCGCAGCACCCTATCGTACACTCCAGTGACCGGCACTTGTGCAGTGCCGGTCACTTTTTTTGTCCCCTCTACGCCTCTGTTTTCTAGCCGCATCTTGTAACCCTCGCCGCGCTCATCTAGCGCCCGCCGCCTTTATCGGGCCTTCTGCCCGTCTCGCAACCCTCCATGAAATCAGGAGCGAACCCACAGAGAAATATGCAATCCGACAGATCGCCATCCCAGACACGGCATTTTCAAAAGTGCAAACCAGCTTTCCTCACAAAATTTCAAATCAATATCAATTTTTCTAAAACTCACTATTGACATTATGCATTTTTCTGCTATTCTGTCTTCAGGATTCAGAAACAGCAATCAGTTCTGACTGACGAACGGGGGCAGTTATGTTTGACCACTACACGCTGGACGCCGCCATCGATGTGGCAAAAGCGCGGTATCAAGACGCCCTACAGGACGCTGAGACCCATCGTCGGCTCGCAGCCATCCCGCGCCACAATCGCCTGCATGCCTGGCGTGACCGCATGGGAGACTGGTTGATCGACGCTGGCCAGCGGGTCAAGACCGGCAACGTCGCAGACGCGCAGCGTCCGTCACTCGTTCACCCCCAACGACCCTACTAAGGAACAACCACCATGAAACCCTTACCTACCCGCAGCCCCTTTGACGGGGGCGAGATCGTCGTCACACGCTTTTACTGTCCTGGCAGCGATGTCACGGTCGAAGGACGCTTTGCCGTCGAGATGCCCTTTGCCCAACTCAGCCCCGAACAGCTTCACTTTGTCGAAACCTTTGTACGCTGTGAAGGCAAGCTCTCCCGCATGGAAGACGAGTTGGGCCTCTCCTACCCCACCTTGCGCAGCCGGCTGCATGACATCATCCGCGCCCTGGGCTATGAACCAGGCCGCGAGGAGAGCAGCGGGGTCAGCGAGGAGGAGCGCCGCGCCATCCTCAGTGAACTGGACCAGGGTACTATCACGTTTGAGCAGGCCATGGCCCGCCTGCAGGGAGATGAAGCATGAGTGCAGAACGATCCATCGAAACCGGCCACCAGCCAACACTGACCGTTCAATCGGTAGGCGGCAACTTGAGTGTAAGCACTTGGGGCGAGGCGCGCATCCTGGCGCGCACCTCGGATGACAGCCTGACGCTTGAATCCGATGCAGAAGGCGGCGCGACCCTATCTGCGCCCGCCGATACACGTGTCTATCTCCCGCAGCACGCATCGCTGATCGTCGAAGACGCACACGGAGATACCCAGATCTTCGGCGTGCAAGGAGAGATTACAGTCCAGAAGTGCCGGGGTAACCTGAGCCTGGCGCAAACGGGACCCGCCACCCTGGACAACGTTGCGGGCAATGCCTCCATCCGCGAGATTGCTGGCCCCCTGACTGTGGAGAAAGTGTCGGGTAACTGCAGCGCCAGCCGCATTCAAGGGCCGATGCAGATCCAGCGGTGCGCGGGCAACTTGACGGTCAAGGATGTCCAGGGATCGCTCGAAATCAATTCGGTGGCGGGCAGCGCCAGCGTGAAAGGCATTCAAGGGCCGCTGACGCTGACCAGCGTTTCGGGCGACCTGATGGCGAATAGTATCGCAGGGCCAGCCACCGTCGACACGGTGCAAGGAGGTGCCTCGCTGACGCAAATCCTCGGCCCGCTCCAGGTGGACAACTGTTCGGGCGACCTGGCTGTGCGCGGCGTGACAGGCAGCGTGACTGCGCAGGTGGGGGGCAGCGCCAGTCTGCGGCTGCAGCTTCCCGCCGGTGGGCATTGTCAGGTGAGCGCTGGCGGCAGTATCCATTGCCGTGTGCCGATGGAGGTCAATGCCCAGGTGCGGCTGGCGAGCGGTGCCAATGACATTCACGTCAAACACCTGGGGGTAAACGTGGATCGCCGCCAGGGAAGCGCCGAGTTCAGCCTGGGCAGCGGCGAAGGCGTGATCGACCTCGAAGCGGGGGAAGCCGTGTTGCTGCTGGGCAGGCTCGAAGACACCCCAGAGTTTCAGTTCGGCCCCTTCAATGTGGAGATGGATGCCGAGATGCAGCGCGAGATGGTGGAGCGCACCAGCGAATGGATCCAGCAGTTCACCGACCAGGTGGAATCGCAGATGGAAACGCTCTCGGCGCAGCTGGATGAACGGCTGACGCAACTGGGCACCAGCGATGAGATCGCCAGCCGGGTGCAGGCCAAGGTGCAGCAGGCGATGCGCAAGGCGGAAGAGAAGATCGCCGCGGCCATGCGCCAGGCCGAACAACGGGCACGCGCCGCCGAACGCCAAGCCGAGCGGCGCGAACGCCGCCAGCGTCGAGGCTATGGGTCTGGCTATGCCACGCCGCCAACGCCTCCCAGCCCGCCGCCGATGCCCACCCCGCCGCGTGCCCAACGCGCCAGGAGCGCGCCCGTCAGCGACGAAGAGCGCATGGTCATCCTGCGCATGGTCGAAGAAGGCAAGATCTCGGTGGAACAGGCAGAAAAACTGCTTGCCGCCCTAGAGAGTTCAACCTAAACAGGGACTATCCCAAGGAGATGGCAAATGGAACAGGCTATGGTACGATTGGAACCCGAAACAAGGGCAACGGACAATCCGAGTGGGGATGAGGATGCAATGGCAACTGCGGAAGAACGCATGGCAATCCTGCGCATGATTGAGCAGGGCAAGATCACCGCCGAAGATGGGGCGCGGCTGCTCGCTGCGCTGGGTGAGAAAAGACAGGGGACACCTCCCCCGCGGCCCGGCAGCCCCCCGCGCAGCGAGATCTTTGATACCTCACGCGGGCTGCGGATCCGGGTCTATGACCTGTTCAACAACCAGGCCAAGGTCAACGTCTCAGTCCCGGTCGGGCTGTTCCGGCTAGTCCGCCGCTTTATCCCGGCCTCGACCAGTGTGGACCTGGATCAGATCGAGCAGGCAATCGAATCCGGCGCAATCGGGCGTATCGTCGAAGTAGTGGACAACGAAGGCGGCACGCGCGTCGAGATCGGCATCGAATAGCCGCCCGTCCACGCATACAATACCACGCTGTTTACCACACCTCTTCCTACCTGCGCCCACTGGTGACCCCGGTGGGCGCAGGGCATTTTCTTGTCATCCGGGTGTCAGGCAACCGTCAGACAACATCATGGGTGTATAATACAATGAAGGTGCATCCCGCGGCGCGTCATCACTGTCCGCCAGGTGACTCTAGAACCTCGATAGGTCTATCACCAATCTGAATCACCCTTTTCTAGGAAGGAGAAAACAATGCAGACCTGGTTGCCGTGGGTCTGGATTGTGCTGGCGTTGATCTTCGCCGTCACGGAGATCTTCACTGCCGGCTTTTTTCTGATCTGCTTTGGCGTGGGGGCAGCGGGCGCAGGTCTCGCCGCTTTTCTCGGTGCAGACGTCGTGTGGCAGTTCGCCATCTTTGTCGTGCTTTCAGGCATCTCTGTGGTGCTTGTGCGCCCCTTTGCCAACCGGATGAGCAACCCCAATACGCATGTGGTCGGCATTGACCGCGTGTTGGGCAAGCAAGGCATTGTGCTGGAAACCATTGACCCAGTGTCGGGGCGCGGCGTCGTCCGCATCGACAGCGAACACTGGTCAGCAGAATCCGCCGAGGGCCGGACGATTGTGGCCGGTAGCTCGGTGTTAGTCGTAGACGTGGATGGCACGCATCTCAAGGTGCGGCCTGTGATGCCTGCCTAAAACAAAATGCTGCGGCAGAGAACAAAATGAACGAAGCCAAGCTGAATGGAAGGAGCAATGGCTATGCAAGAATTTGCGATCCTGAGTCTGCTGGTGGTCATGGCGATCTTTATCTTTATCGTCGCCCTGACCGGCCTGCGTGTGGTTTCGCCCCATGAAAAAGGCGTCATCGAACGCCTGGGACGCTACCAACGCACGGCGCAACCCGGCCTGACCCTGATCATCCCCTTTCTCGACACCATGCGCAAGGTTGACATGCGCGAGCAGGTGGTGGATGTGCAGCCGCAAGAGGTCATCACCAAAGACAACGTCGTGGTCACGGTGGATGCGATTATCTACTATGAGGCCACCGACCCGGTCAAGCTGACCTACAACGTGGCCGACTTCTACAACGCCGCCACCAAACTGGCCCAGACCAACCTGCGTAATGTGATCGGTGAAACCGAACTCGACCAGGCGCTCACCTCGCGCGACATCATCAACGCCAAACTGCGCGAAGTGCTGGACGATGCCACCGACAAATGGGGCGTGCGCATTGTGCGCGTGGAGATCAAGCGCATCGACCCGCCGCTGGACGTGACCGAGGCCATGCACCGCCAGATGAAGGCCGAACGCGAGAAGCGCGCCCAGATCCTGGAAGCCGAGGGGCTGCGCCAGGCGCGCATCCTGCAGGCGGAAGGCGAAGCCGAGGCCGTGCGCCGCGTGGCCGATGCCGAACGCTACCGCCGCGAGGTGGAGGCCGCCGGTCAGTCCAACGCCATCACCACCGTCTATACCGCCATCCGCAACGCCAATCCGGATGACAAGTTGATCGCCATCCAATATCTAGACGCGCTCAAGGCGATCTCCAACGGCACGGCCAGCAAGGTCTTCCTGCCCTATGAGGCGACCGGCGTGCTGGGTGCGCTGGGGGGCATCAAGGAGTTGTTCAAGGAACAGCCCGTCTCGGCGTCTACCAACGGCAACCGGCCCGCGCCGCCGCCCGCCGTATAACCAACCAGGGGATCAGCACGTGCGCCGTGTTGATCCCCTCCTTCACAAGCCCACCGGCTACCGCGCGGGCTGAACCATCACTTCGACCCCGGTGATGGGTGCGCCGCGGGTCAACACCGCATACCGCTCCGTATTGATCCACTGCAACTGCCCCTCCACATGGATGCGCACGCTGAGGGCATACTCGTTCAACGAATCGATCTGCAGCGGGTCATAGCTGAGCAGGAACGGAATCGGTACGTTTTCACCTGCCGTTGTAATCGTCTGGCTGGCGATGACTTCGGCAGCCACATCGGCTCTCGACACATCCTGCAACTGCACCTCGATCACGCTGCCTGGCGGCAAGGCGACGCGCTGAAGATAGGTGACCGTGCCGGTAAGAACGCCAGTCGGCACACCTGGTTCTTCGTCTTGCGCCGCTGGAGTTGGTCCCGATGCGTCCGGCACAGTCCCCGGCGCGGTGACCGGCATACAAGCAACAGCCAGCAACGCCAACACCAAGGGTGACAACGCCATGAGCAATCGCCGGGGGTGAATCGAGCGTAAGCGCGCCTGCATCATTGTCTTGGTTTCCTTTCACAAAGGAACAGCGACCGTAGACGAATCAAGCGACTCACGACCATCCGGCATGATCCGCCGGTGAGCCGTGCAGCAGATAGACCTACTCGATCAACCGCAACCCCAGTTCGCGCGCCAGCCCTTGTGCGGCGGCGATGTCCTCAGCGGCCAGCGGCGCGGCCAGTTCGTGCCGCGCATGGCGTGGGGCCAGATACTGCGTGAGTAGACTCACCTCCACCCCAGGCCGGTCGGCCAGCCAGCGCAGCACAGGGGTGGTGCAGCACGCCAGATGGCCGGGCATCAACAGATGGCGCACGATCACGCGCGCCCCGGCCCTATAGACGCGGTCGATGCAGCCCGTCACCACGCGCCAGTAATCGGGCATTCCGCCTAACCGCTCGCCGCACCTCGCAGGCCCCGCAGCAGGTCCGAACTTCAGGTCAGGCAGATAGATGTCAATGGCCCCGTCCAGCAGGTCCAACGCCTCATCAGTGAGGTAGAAATTGCTGTTAAAGACGGCAGGGATGGTGCGGCGTTCGCCCGCTGCGGCCAGTGTCGCCAGGATGAAGGGGATGTGCGGCGCAGGGTCGCCGCCGATAAAACAGACCGAGCGTGCCCCTTCTGCCTGGCGTTGCAGAATACGGCCCGCCAGTTGCGCCGGGGTCACGCTCACACCATAGGTGGGGTGAAAGGCAAAGCGCGCCGCCGTGCAGAAGCGGCAGGTCGCGGTGCAGCCGCTAAAAAAGATGGCATGGGCCGGACGCAGCAGGGTTTCTTCGCCCATGTGCAGCATCTCGCTGGCAATATAGCTGACCGGCCCCACGCGGCAGTGCCCCGCAGCCTGGCCTCGCACCCATCCGCAGCGGTGCGGGCAGAGCGTACAGTCCGCCAGGTGACGCTGCGCCGCCATGACCTGATCTGCAGAGGGTGCCACCCCGAACTGGTCGCGCAGCCGGTCGACCGGGCTGAGCCGCCGCACACTGATCACCTGGCTGCGGCCCTGCCGCTTGGCGATCACCACAATCGCGCGCGATAAAAAGCTGTTCTCGCCCACATAGATCAGGTAACGGTCATTGCTGAGCCGCCGCCAGCGGTAATGGGGAGCCAGTGCCGCCACTCGTTCATCGGCGATGTACGGTTCTGCGTGCAGGTCTACGGGGACGCCATCCAGATCGAGCCCGGCGCAGGTGAGGCACAGCCCCGATTCCTTGACGCACGACTGGCAGTAGACCTGCTCACAGCGGCGGCAGATCTCGCTGTGGTCATCACAGTGTATCTGCCCACAGATGGCGCACGGCTCCAGACATGCGGGGCAGACCGCGGCCCCGCACTCAGCACAGTGCGCCAGATCGTCGGCGCAGACCCAATGGCCGCATCCGTCCATCTGGTGAGCGTGGTCGGCGCAGACGCGGCGGCCACAGGCGCGGCAGCGCGGGCTACATGTGTTGCACCCCTCCGCGCCGCAGATGGCGCAGGCAACGGTCTCCGGCGTCATCGCATGGCAGGCCGGGCATTCCACAAGGCAGTTGTGACAGAAACGCTTGCCGCCCGCGCTCACTTCATAAAAGCCCGGCCCCACCTGCCGCCCGCAGTTGGCGCAGGTGACCAGGCAGTTGGCGCAAAAACGCTGCCCGCTGGCGCTGCACGCGCCCAGGTTCACGCTGTACTGCTGGCAGCCGGGGCAGCGCACCGCGCACTCCGGGCAGATCAGCGGGTGGCTGCCGTCGGCTGCGGCCACGCCATCGGCGCGCAGATGGCTGCGACACTGCATCTTGCCACAGTGGGCGCAGGCCGTTTGGCAGGCCAGACAGACCGTATCACCGCACACCGGGCAGGTCTGCACATGGTCGGCGCAGGCGCGCCCGCCGCACGCCCAACAGGTCTGCCCACAGTCGGCGCAGTTCTCACGCCCGCAGACCGGGCACGGCTCCACGCCGCAGTCGGCGCAGATGATCTCCTGGCAGGTGGCGCACTGGCGGATGCACGCATCGCAGCAGAGATGGCCTGCCCGATCCAACGCCACAGCCATCATCTCCTGGCCGCAGGCGTGGCAAGCCGCGCGCTGGATCTTACCCGTATAGCGGTTGCGCACGATCTGGAGCGCAGCCTGGCGTTTGCCATCGCTCAGCGTTAGGTCGGCCACGGCGACCGGCGTCTGCAAGAGGGCGTAGCTGAAAAGGACCACCTGGACGCGCAGCCGGTGATTTTCCACTTCCTCGGCAATCTTGCGCTCCAAGTCCAATTCCAGCCCGCGGCGCTTCTCGCCGGTAGGGTCGTGCGATTCGTAGACTTCCTGGATCTGCTGGCCGTAATAGGTGGTCAGCCGGTTAAGCGTCTGGTAGAGGCGCGGCAAGATCTCGGCCTCATGGCTGACACAGCGCAGGTCGGCGTGGTAGATGGCATACTTGCGCGCGGCCTCCGCCATTCTCACCAACTGGGTCATTGGCGGCAGTCTCGGCGGCAGCGGCAGCCCGTCCGGCCCCATCTCAGGCGCAACCGGCTGGGCATCCGCCAGCAGCGCGTCCAGGTCAAGGGCATCATCTCCGGCCTGCGCTCCCTGCGCCAGGGGCAGCCGTTCGCCTTGATCATCCACCACCACGGTATAGAGTTCTTCGCGCTTGTCATCGGCACGATAGGTGATGCGCCAGTTAAAGACGTAGGTCAGCCATGTCTGTTCCTGGAGCTTTAGCCCGACGATGCTGCTGTTGACCGGCTTGACTGCGCCCAATAGCTCCTCGCTGCCTGTGTAGCGGTTGGGCAGCGCCAGCAATGTCAGCGCGCCGCGCTGGGTCAGCAGCGCCAGCATCCGGTCGAACATGCGGCTGCCGTGGGCGATCAACTCGCAGTCGTCGCCGCTGTCTACATGCTGAAACGCCAGCCGGAGCTGCGGCTTGCCAAAGTAGTCCGCCAACGCTGGGGGCAAGTCCACTTCCAACAGCCCTGTCTTGCGCCGGTCCAGGCGGCGCACAGGGGCGTTGAAGAACGCAAAAAAGTCCAGCGTAAACTGGTAGAGGTCAGGGGGGGTATCGGTTGATGGGGTCGCGGGCGGCGCGGCCAAACGAGTAGCGTTCATGGCGATCTAGTATAGCATACCCTGCCCGTGCTTTTTGTTTTATGCAAAGTCGTGCTAGACTATACGCGATATTTATGGCAAACCAGGAGGCAATAAGATGCAGCGTCAAGTCTCGATATTTTTGGACTATATGAGTCGTGAGAAGGAATGCTCGGTCAACACTGCCGCAGCCTATCAAAACGATCTCACGCAATTCGTCCAGTTCATCCAGAACTACACCACCCCTGCCGGTAACCGCCTCTCCCGATGGCAGGACGTGGACGAGACGGTGGTCCAAGACTATCTGTTCTTCCTCAAAGACCGTGACTACGCCTCCTCGACCGTAGCGCGCAAGATCGCGTCAGTCAAGAGCTTTCTGCATTACCTCACCGACACCGGCCAACTCAGCGCCGACCCGTCTAAACGGCTGGATTCACCCAAGGTCAAAAAGAGCCTGCCGCGCTCGATCCGCGCCCAGGAGATTGATAAACTGCTCGCCGCGCCCACCCTCGAACGCTCGCCCAAGGCCCTGCGCGACAAAGCCCTGCTCGAAGTCCTCTATGCCACCGGCATGCGCGTGACCGAACTGGTCAACCTGGACCTGGCCAACGTGGACCTGGCGGCGCGCACCATCACCTGCGGCGACGGCGGCAAACGCTCGCGCACCGTCCCCATCTATGCCGGTGCGGTCGCAGCGGTGGACGACTATCTCAAGAACGGGCGCAGCCAGTTATTGGTAGACCCCGACGAACCCGCGCTCTTTCTCAACCACCGCGGCCAACGCCTCACCCGCCAGGGGTTATGGCTGATTATCAAGCATTATGTCAAACAAGTGGAGATCAAAACGCCGGTAACGCCGCACACGCTGCGTCACAGCTTTGCCACCCACCTGCTCAATGCCGGGGCCGATCTGCGCGAGGTGCAGGAGCGATTGGGCCATGCCAGCGCCAGCACCACCCAGGTCTACCGCCAGGTTGCCGAGGACAACGCCCCCGAACTGGTGGTCGATGGCCGTGAAGTGTCAAAAGCGCCCTAGCGCGTGATGATCACAGCCCGCGGGCAAAACCTTTCCAGACAGCAACAGCGCACCAACAACGCAACCGCATAGACCCTGGTCCGCTTACAACGAAAGAGTTGTGCATGGTCGCCGAGTTTGAGATTCATCACTACGACGAAGCCGCCCAGCGCATCCTCCGCCAGACCGATCACCGGCCCACCGTTGGGATGATCCTGGGCAGTGGGCTGAGCAGCCTAGCCGATGCCGTCGAATCGCCCACCGTGATCAGCTATGCCGACATCCCCCACTTCCCCATCAGCACGGTTCCAGGCCATGCAGGCCGTCTGGTGATCGGCAAACTGGCAGGCACAACCGTCTGTGTCATGCAGGGGCGCTTTCACTACTATGAGGGCTATTCGCTCCAGCAGACCACCCTGCCCGTGCGTGTGATGCAGCGCATGGGTGTACGTACCGTGATCCTGACCAATGCCGCCGGTGGACTCAATCCGGGCTTTGCCGTGGGCGACCTCATGGTCATCGAAGACCACATCAACTTCATGGGCATGGCAGGCAACAACCCGCTGCGCGGCCCCAACCTGGACGAATTTGGGCCGCGCTTTCCTGCAGCCAACCGCACCTACAGCGCCCACCTGCGCAAGCTGGCCACCGATGTCGCAGCGCAGCGCGGGATCGCCTTGCAGCGCGGGGTGTATGTCATGCTCGCCGGGCCAAACTTTGAGACCCCTGCCGAGATTCGCATGTTACGCGTCTTAGGCGGTGATGCCGTGGGCATGAGCACCGTCTCCGAAGCGTTGGTCGCCCACCATGCGGGTATGGACGTCCTCGCCATCAGCACCATCACCAACATCACAATTGACACGCTCGACGCGGCCCAGGAGCCGTCACATGAGGAAGTGCAGGAGGCAGGCCGCATCATCGTGCCGCGCCTCAGCGATCTGCTGATGGGCGTGGTCGAACGGCTGCCAGACTAACATACGAGG
>CAZYQJ010000069.1:0-13631 GCA_964649925.1 uncultured Litorilinea sp. | reverse complement strand
GCCCGAGAAAAAGAGGTCATCAAACGCCGCCTGTTCACGCTCTATGCCAATTCTCCCTTCTTTCGCGAGGCACTGGATGCCACGGTGGAGGAGTTCAACGGCGACCCCGACGACCCACAGAGTATGGACTTGCTCAACGAGTTGATCGAGGCGCAGGTCTATCGCCTGGCCTTCTGGCGTGTGGCCGGGGAAGAGATCAACTACCGGCGCTTCTTTGACATCAACGACCTGGCCGCCATTCGCGTGGAAGAACCAGAGGTCTTTGTCGCCACCCACGCGCTGGCGATGCGGCTGCTGGTGGACGGCCTGGCGCGCGGGGCGCGCATCGATCACCCCGATGGGCTGTATGACCCGCCTACCTATTTCCGCAACCTCCAGATGGAATTCTTGCGCGGCAACCTCAGCCGTCGCTACCCGGAGGCCGACCCCGAGGTGATCGACGCAGCGGTGCAGCGTTGGCTGCAAGAACAACTCGACGCCGGGGACGAAGCCCAGGCCGACCTGCCCCTTTATGTGGTGGTCGAGAAGATTCTATCCGAGAACGAACCCTTGCCACGATCCTGGATGGTACACGGCACGACCGGCTATGATTTCCTGGCCGCAACCAATCAGCTTTTTGTCGATGCAAACCATCGCCGTTCCTTTGACCGCATCTACCGGCGCTTTGTCGAGAATAACCTTTCGCTCGTCGAGATGACGCACGCCACCAAGATGCTGATCATGCGCGAATCGCTCAACAGTGAGATCAACTCGTTGAGCCATGCGCTCGACCGGCTGGGCGAACGCAACCGCCACTATCGCGATTTCACGCTCAATGGGCTGCGCACCGCGCTGCAAGAAGTCATCGCCGAACTGCCCGTCTATCGCACCTATATCAACGCCCACACCCGCGAAGTCTCGCCGCGCGACCGGCGGCTGGTACAGGCCGCTGTGCGCCGTGCCAAGGCGCGACGGCCCGGCATCGACGACTCGATCTTCGACTACATCGAGGATACGCTGCTGCTCCGCAACCACGACCAGTTCAAGCCCGAAGATCAAGACGCGCTCGCCGTATGGGTGATGCGCTTCCAGCAGTTGACCGGCCCCATCATGGCAAAAGGTGTCGAGGATACCGCCTTCTACCGCTACTATCGCCTCGCCTCCCTCAACGAGGTAGGCAATCACCCTGCCGTCTTCGGCATCTCGGTGGAGGACTATCACAAGGAAAACAGCGAACGCATGGCTTATTGGCCCCATGCGCTGCTGGCAAGTTCCACCCACGACAACAAACGCAGCGAGGACGTACGCGCCCGCATCAATGTCCTGTCGGAGATGCCCGATGTCTGGAGCAAATCGCTGACGCGCTGGGCACGCATCAACGCGGCCAAGCGCGCCGCGCTCGACAACGGCCATGCGCCCGACCGCAATGACGAATACCTGATCTACCAGACCCTGCTCGGCACCTGGCCGCTGGATCCATCCGCGCCGCTGCCTACGGCCATCCAGGAAAGCGAATGGGGGCTGCTGCAAAAACCCGCCGCAGATGAAGCCTGGCGCACCTATGGCGATCGCATCATCGCCTATATGGAAAAGGCGGCGAAGGAGGCCAAGGTCCACACCAGTTGGACCAGCCCCAACGCCCCCTATGAGGAAGGGCTGCGC
This sequence comes from uncultured Litorilinea sp., assembly GCA_964649925.1. Taxonomy (GTDB): domain Bacteria; phylum Chloroflexota; class Anaerolineae; order Caldilineales; family Caldilineaceae; genus QEUY01. The sequence continues at coordinate 11,990 of CAZYQJ010000069.1, read as the reverse complement.
AGCTTTGTGGATGCCATTCTGCAGCCGGGCAGACGCAATCGCTTTTTTCCTGTGTTTGCACCGGTCGCCCAGATGGTGGCCTTTCACGGGCTGTTCAACGCGCTCAGCCAGACGGTGCTGAAACTGACATCCCCCGGCGCGCCCGACATCTACCAGGGCAGCGAACTCTGGGACTTTAGCCTGGTCGATCCCGACAACCGCCGCCCGGTGGACTATACCCAACGCCGCGCCTTGCTCGACAGCATCCGCAGGCGCGCGGCGCGCGCACGCGCCAAACTGGCCCAGGAACTGCTGGCGAACCTGCCCGATGGCCGGATCAAGCTCTTTGTGACCACGATGACGCTGCACTTCCGCCGCGACCATCCCACGCTCTTTAGCGAGGGCAGCTATACCCCACTCGCCGCGGATGGCGCACGCGCCGACCATGTGGTGGCCTATGCGCGGCAGACGGCTCAAACCTGTGCGCTGGTGGTGGTCCCCCGGTTGGGGTATGGGCTGGCGGATGGCGGACTGCACCCCCCGGTGGGCGAGGATCGATGGGGCGACACGACGGTGACCCTGACCCCCGAACTGGCAGCCGCACGTTACCAAAACCTCTACACCGAGGCTGTCGTCTCGCCGCTGGATGTCCAAGGCGTGCCGCGGCTGCGCCTAGCGGACGTGCTGGCGGATTTCCCCGTGGCGCTGCTCACGCCCGCTGAAGCGACCGCGGAATAACCGCAGTTGGGGTGAACCTGTCATGCCGTCGGGGAACTCCTACCTACGCTATGCGGATGTCCGTAGGCCAAGCTTGCAGCCTGACATCGCTGCCGCTCAGGGCGTACGGCAACACCAAAACAAACCAAAAACAAGACACAGATCACGGAAGGGAGACAGGCGTGGATTTTACGACGTTAGGACGCACTGGCCTGCGCGTCAGCGTGATGGGGCTGGGCTGCGGCGGGCCAAGCCGTCTGGGTCAAAGCCAGGGCAAGAGCGAGGCAGAATCGATTGCGGTCGTGCAGCGCGCGCTGGAACTGGGTGTCAACTTCATCGATACCGCTGAAGCCTACGGCACAGAGGCCATCGTGGGCAAGGCTTTGGCCGGTGTCCCGCGCGACCAGGTAGTGATCTCCACCAAGAAAGGGGTGGTGCGCCAGGGTGAGTTGGTCGGCCCCGACGAGTTTCAGGCGGGCGTCGAAGGCTGTCTCAAGCGGCTTGACACGGACTATGTGGATGTCTTTCACCTGCACGGCGTGCGTCCCCAGCATTACGACCACGCCCGCACGCAGATCGTACCTGTGCTGCTGCGCCTGCAGGAACAAGGGGTGATCCGCCACCTGGGCATTACCGAGTCGTTCGGCCAGGACACGCGCCACGACATGCTGGCGCGCGCCGTGGATGATCCCTGGTGGGACGTGATGATGGTGGGCTTCAACCTGCTCAACCAGTCGGCGCGCGAACGGGTCTTTGCGCACACCCAGGCGCAAAATATCGGCGTGCTGATCATGTTTGCCGTGCGCCGCGCCCTGAGCGACCCTGCTAAACTGGCTGACACCATGTGCACGTTGACCACCGAAGGCAAGGTGGATGCCGCCAGCTATGACAGCGCGGGGCCGCTCGACTTTTTGGTGCATGAGGGCGGCGCGGCCAGCCTGACCGAAGCCGCCTATCGTTACTGCCGCTACGAACCCGGCGTCCATGTGGTATTGTCGGGCACAGGCAACGTCGCCCATCTGGAGGAGAACGCTAGCGCCCTGCTCCAGCCGCCGCTGCCTGCCGACGACGTGGCGCGTGTCAACCAGATCTTTGCGGGAGTGGACACCGTCTCCGGTAACTAGTAGACTTAGATCACCGCTCTACCCCACTCACACATAAGGAGGCCGCCATGAGCAAACGCAAAGTCCTTGTCACCGGCGCATCCGGGCTGATCGCATCGCTGCTGCTGCCCGCCCTGCGCGAACGCTATGACCTGACGCTGGTGGACGTGCGCGAGACCGACCGCCACGGCAACCGCGTCGAAGGCATCCAGATTGCCGACCTGACCGACCCCAACCGCGAGAACTACCGGCATCTCTTCCGTGGCGTGGATGCGGTGGTGCATCTCGGTTTTGTGCGCCCACAGGACGAGCGCGACCCGGATCAGCGTTTCCGCGCGGAGTTTGCCAACGTCCAGATGGCCTACAATGTCTATCAAGTCTCTTGGGAAGAACAGGTGCGCCGTGTCGTGGTCGCCAGTTCCAACCACGCCGCCGACTATTACGAACCGCTGATCCTCGACAACAAGATGGACGTGGTCACACCGGAGATGCGCCCTTTCTCCGACAACTATTATGGGTGGGCCAAGGAGACCTATGAACACCTGGGGTTTGTCTTTGCCGTGGGCAAGGTACACGGCGAGGAAGTGACCGGCGGCATCCAGGGCGCGATCGGGCAGCATGGCGGTGCGACCATCGCCGAGCGTGAACGGGGCCGCCAACTCGAAAACATCCAGATCCGCATCGGCGGCCCGCGCGAAACAGACGTTGCCAACTGTCCCAAAGGCGACCTGCGCTGTGTGCGCCGCGCCCTGGGCGCGTATATCAGCCAACGGGACATGGCCCAACTTTTCATTAAGAGCATTGAGGTGGACAATATCCGCGACGAGCATGGCGTGCCCTTCCAGGTCTTCTATGGCGTCAGCGGCAACTCGCACGGCTTCTGGAGCATCGCCAATGCCCGCCGTATCATCGGCTACGAACCACAGGATAACAGCGAGATCAAGTTCGCCGATCTGATAGCGGAACACATCCGCGCCGCACAAGCACAGGGGACTGCCGAGCCGCACCAATAGCACCATCCATCCCGATTCAACCCACCTGCGAGCGAGATCATGGCAACACCCACAACCCAAGCCCCATCCACCATCGGCGTCTACGGCGCGTGGGCGGCATCGCTGCTGCCCGATGGGCCGGGAACCTATTCCTTGCGCCGCGCCGATGTCCAGGATATCGAAGAATGGCGTACACAGGCGCGGGCGCAGTTTCAGGCACGGCTGGCCCAGCCCGACACCGGCGGCGTACCTCAGGCACGCGTCGACGATCAGTTCGAGTTCGACGGGCTGCATGTCGAGCGGCTATCGTGGCAGCTTCCCTACGGCCCGCGCACGGAGGCCATCTTCCTCAAACCCGCCAACGCCACCGGCCCGCTGCCCGGCGTCCTGGCCCTACACGACCACGGCGGGCAAAAGTTCTTCGGCGGCATCAAGATCAGCCAGGTCAGCGACACGCCGCACCCGGTCGTGGTGGATCACCAGGCGCAGTCCTATGCAGGCATCCCCTGGGCCAACGTCCTCGCCAAGCGCGGCTATGCGGTGCTGGCACATGACACCTTTGCCTTTGGCAGCCGTCGCGTGCGCCCAGAGGATGTGATCGAACCCATCCGCAGTGGGGCCGTGGACGGCAGCCTGGACGACCCCGAGTCGATCGCGGCCTACAACCGCTGGGTCGGGATGCACGAACACATTATGGCGAAGACGCTCTTTTCGGCAGGCACAACCTGGCCGGGCGTCTTTAGCGCCGAAGATCAACGCGCCCTCGATGTCCTGTGCGCGCGGCCTGATGTGGACAGCGCCCGCGTCGGCTGCGGCGGGTTGAGCGGCGGCGGGCTGCGCACCGTGATGCTCGCCGGGCTGGACCCGCGCATCCAGGTCGCGGTCTGCGCCGGGATGATGACCACCTGGCGCGACTACCTGCTGCACAAATGCCACACCCACACCTGGATGTGTTATGTGCCGCTGCTGCCGCATGAACTTGACTACCCCGAAATCTTGGCGCTGCGCGTGCCGCTACCCACCCTGGTGCTGAATAACACCGAGGACCCGCTCTTCACGCTGCCCGAAATGCAGGCCGCCGACCGCATCTTGTCCGAAGTCTACACGAAGGCGGGCGCATCCGACCGCTACCGCTGCTCCTATTACCCTGGCCCCCACAAGTTTGACAAGCCTATGCAGGCTGAGGCATTTGATTGGTTTGACCGCTGGCTTCAATAACCCGACTCCCCAACTGAGACTAGAGGATGGAGGCTCCCGATGCCTAAACCCTGGCGCGGCATCTTTGTGATCGTAGTCACGCCCTTCACCGAATCCTATGAACTGGACGAAGACAGCCTGCGGCGCGAGGTGCGCTTTTGCATCGAGGCAGGCGCGCACGGGCTGGTCGGCCCCGCCAACGCCAGCGAGTTCCCCACGCTTTCCGACGACGAACGCAAACGCTGGATCGAGATCGTGGTGCAGGAAGCCGCCGGACAAGTGCCCGTGGTGGCGGCCACCACCCACGGCCATGCCGTGCCCGCGGCTGCACTCAGCCGTTACGCCGAGCAGGTCGGCGCGGATGGCATCATCGCGATGCCTCCCCACATCCTGCACCCCGACGCTGAAGGGTGCTATGCCTATTACAAAACCATTGACCAGGCCGTCAACATCCCGATCTGCGTGCAGAACTACGCCGGGCCTGCAGGAACGCCCATGCCTAACCAACTGTTGGCGCGCATGTGCCGCGAACTGCCGCATGTCGAATACATCAAGGAGGAGACGCTGCCGCAGCCGCGCCAGATCAGCGCCACGCTTGCCGTCGCCGGGGATGCGTGCAAGGGGGTCTTTGGCGGGCAGGGCGGCGTCTATCTGCTCGACGAATACCGCCGCGGCGCGCACGGCAATATGCCCGCCAGCCAGGCTACCGATGTCCAGGTGGAAATTTGGGACCTGCTCGAACAGGGCCATGAGACCCAGGCGCGCAAGCTCTTCAACCGGCTGCTGCCACTGATCAACTTCGAGCGCATGCATGGCGTGGCGGCGTACAAGGAAGTCCTCTATCGCCGCGGCCTCTTCAAGACGCGTGTCGCCCGCGCCCCTGGCAAAGAGTTGGACGACCTGGACCGCGCCGAACTGGATGCCATCCTGGCCGATGTCGAATCCCTGTTCCGGGTGTCAGCATGAAGGAGCAGACCGCATGAGCAGGGTCACCATCGAAGCGGCGGCTATCTCCCACCTGCCTGATTGGGCGCTGCGCCAACGCCACCTGATTGCGGCCATGAACGAAGCCGCCCCACTCTACCAGGAACGCTATACGCGCCAGGACGGCACCTTTGTCTGGCGCGAGGAATGGCCCGGCATGGACGGGTCGGACGACGGCTATGAAAGCTATCACAACTGGCCGCTCTTCTACGCGCTGGGCGGGTCGGAAGAGTTGCACCGGCGCAGCCGCCACCTGTGGGAAGCCGTGACACGCCAGTTCACACAGTACGGGCAGATCTACCGCGAATTTGACGCCTATTACGACTGGATGCACCACGGCGAATCGTCCATCTATTTCTATTACTTCGGGCTGGCCGACCCCAACTGGGAGCCGGACCGGGCGCGCGCCTTGCGCTTTGCCCACTTCTACACCGGTGACGACCCCCACGCCCAGAACTGGGATGCAGCCAAACGCATGATCCGCTCGCCCATCAATGGCAGCAAAGGCCCGCAGTTTGAAAACGCCTGGGACGACTGGTCTACCCACCGCTGGGTGCTGGCCGAATATCCTGTACCCTTTGACGACCTCGACGTGCCGGTAGAGATGAAGCCCTTCTACGGCGAGATGGTCCCCAAAGCCGACTGGAACGACGACGAGGTCTATGCGGTGATCCTGGCGGCGTTGAATCAACGCCAGATGCGCTGCGACGTGCCGCTCAACCTCACCGCCACCAGCCTGGTCACGCACGCATTTTTGTACACGGGAGATGACCGTTACCGGCGTTGGGTGGTAGACTATTTGGAAGCGTGGGCCGACCGCATTCGCGCTAACGGCGGTTTATGCCCCGATAACGTGGGGCCAAACGGGCAAATCGGCGAAACATTGGACGGTAAGTGGTGGGGCGGGTATTATGGATGGCGCTGGCCCCACGGCTTTATGACCATCATCGAACCGCTAACCATCGCCGCCATGAACGCGGTTTTGCTCACCGGGGATATGAACTATCTCGACATCCCGCGCGGCCAGTTGGACCGGCTGTTAGCATTGGGGCGCGAGGAGAACGGCCAATGGCTCGTCCCCTACCGCCACACCGACGACGGATGGACAGCCTACCGCCCGATGCGTCCGCACCATGCCGCCCAAATCTGGTACATGTCGCAGGACGCGTGCGACCGCCAACGGTTGGACTCGATCCCTGAAACGCGCACCACCTGGCTCGACGTAGCGCCGGGCCGCGGTAAAGGCGACGACATCCACTTTGGCCCGTGGTATTGCTATCTGGATGGGCGCAATCCCGACTACCCGCGGCGCATCCTCGAAGAACAGGTTGCTGAAGTGCTGCGCCGTATGGACCTGATGCGGAACGATCACGGCAACCCGGAAGAATGGGACGTGCATCACTGGCAGAACATCAACCCGGTGCATACCGAAGGGCTGATCCAACTGACCTGCGGCGGGCCGCAGATCATCTATCACGGCGGGCTGCTGCATGTGCGGCTGCGCTATTTCGACAGCCAGGCGCGGCGGCCTGGCCTACCGCCGGACGTGGCTGCGCTGGTCTCGAATCTGGATGCGGATTCGGCCACGGTCGAGTTGGTCAATACCAGCCTCGTCCATGCGCGCCAGGTGGTGATCCAGGCCGGGGCTTTTGGCGAACACGCCTTTACGCAAGTCACCGTCGTGGGCGGCGCGGACCAGCCGCAGACGGTGGAGGTCAACGGTTCACATCTCGAAGTGACGCTGCCCGCAGGCCGATCCACGATCCTGCGACTTCAGATGCAGCGTTATTGTAATACGCCCAGTTACGCACAGCCGGTGTAGGTTCAGTTTCCAAACGAGTACAAGAAGCCATGCAAACCCTAACGCATACCATCAACCAGTTTCGCGGTGTGGTCGTCGATCCGGAACAGTGGCCCGCAGACCCCAACGAGTTGGCGGCGCGCCTGGCCCATTCGCTGCAAGTCTGGGCCGGCGACGGGTTGGCGACAGTCTGGCTGGATCTGCCCACCGCACAGGCGCGGCTGATCCCCGTGGCAGTGGAGGCCGGGTTTACCTTCCATCACACAGATGAAATCACCCTGACGCTGACCTACCGGCTCCAGAACAATGCCTTGATCCCCCACTTTGCCACCCACTATATCGGCGCGGGCGGCGTGGTGATCAACGCCCGCCAGGAGCTATTGGTCGTCAGCGAGCGCCACCGCCGCGACCAAAGCCGCCCCTATTACAAACTGCCCGGCGGCGCGCTGCATCCAGGCGAGCACCTGGCCGAAGCGGTGGTGCGCGAGGTCTTCGAGGAAACCGGCGTGCGCGCCAGGTTTGAATCGCTGGTCTGTTTTCGCCACTGGCATGGCTACCGCTACGGCAAGTCCGACATCTACTTTATCTGCCGCCTCTCCCCGCTCAGCGAAGAGATCGCCATCCAGCCGGACGAGATCGAAGAATCGCTATGGATGCCCGTGCAGAGCTATCTCGACAGCGAATATGTAAGCATCTTCAACAAGCAAATCGTGCGGGCTGCGCTCGAAAGCCCAGGCGTTATCCCTGCCTGGATCGATGGCTACGCCGACCGCAGCCGGTATGAGTTTTTTATGCCCAATGGCAACGGGACAGGCTCCTAACACCTGTCTCTGCGCCCCATCTGTAAGGAGTCATGATGTCGAAGCCTGTAACGATTCAAGACGTTCAGGTCATCCTGACACAGCCGCAAGGCTCACGGCTGATCATCGTCAAGGTGATCACCTCGGAGCCGGGCCTCTACGGTCTCGGCTGTGCAACCTTTACCCAACGGTTTCATGCCGTGCATACGGCCATTGAAAAACACCTTAAGCCCTTTGTCATTGGCCGCGATGTGAGCCGCATCGAAGAGATATACCGCATGGCGACGGTACACAGCTACTGGCGCAACGGCCCAGTGCTGAACAATGCCATCTCCGGCATTGACCAGGCCCTGTGGGATATCAAGGGCAAGATGGCGAATATGCCGGTATACGAACTGCTCGGCGGAAAATGTCGCGAGGCGGCCGCGGTCTACGCTCACGCCAACGGCGACGACCCGCAGGAAGTGGCAGACAACGTCCGCAAATTCCAGGAGCAGGGCTACCGCTATATCCGTATCCAGATGGGCGGCTATGGCGGCAAGACTGACACCTTTGTCAAGACCGAAAACGCGCCCGAAGGCCATTACTATGACCCACGCGCCTACATGCGCAACATGATCAAGATGATCGAGCATGTGCGCTGTGAATTGGGCGAAGAGGTCGAACTGCTGCACGACATCCACGAACGGCTGCAGCCGATTGACGCGGTGCAGTTTGCCAAAGCGGTCGAGCCGTATAATCTCTTCTTCCTGGAAGACCCGCTGGCCCCAGAAGATATCGAGTGGTTTGAGCGCATCCGCGAGCAGTGCGCCACGCCGCTGGCGATGGGCGAGTTGTTCAACAACCCGCGCGAATGGCAGCCGTTGATCGCCAACAAACTGATCGACTTCATCCGCATGCACGTCAGCCAGATGGGCGGCATCACCCCGGCGCGAGCGGTGGCGCTCTTCGCCCAGATGTACGGCATACGCACCGCCTGGCATGGGCCGGGTGACACCTCCCCGGTCGGCCATGCGGCCAACCTGCATCTCGACGTGTGGTCGCCCAACTTTGGGATCCAGGAGTGGTGCCGGTTCAACGAACTGGTCTATGAGATGTTCCCCGGCCTGCCTGAAGTCCGCAACGGGTACATGTACCCCAATGACAAGCCCGGCCTGGGGATCGACATTGACGAGAAGTTGGCGGCCAAGTACCCCTGCCAGGATGGGGTCGAGTTCTGGACGCAGACACGCTGGCCTGACGGCAGCCCTGCCCGTCCGTAGAGGGAGTAGGGAGGTAGGCAGTAGGCAGGTGGGCAGTAGGCAGTGGGGGGCAGAGCAGCGTTGTCAGCAGCCGGTTGTAGTGCTGCGCGCTCACTTCGTGAACAGTAGCCGGTTGCAGGACCACAGCACAGCCGGAAATCTCTGCCCCCTACTCCCTATCTCCCTACTGCCTACTCCCTATCTTCCCCCTCCGGCACAAGCGCCACCCGAAAGCTGCACGCCAGATGCCCTATGGCGGCGGCGATGCCGCGGGAGGCGCAGCGGCAGGCGTAGGCAGGCGAATAATACCCCCCGCCGCGCATGATGACCCGGCTCTCCGCCTGCGCGATCGTACGTCCGTCCAGGTCATAGGGCTGGTAAAGGGTGCGGGTCCATTCTGCCATGTTGCCCGCCATGTCCAACAGACCATAGGGGCTGGCCCCATCAGGAAAACAGCCGACCGCTGTCGGCCCATGCAGCATCACCCCGAGCCAGTTGAGCCGTTCAGCGGCAAACGCATTCCCCCAGGGATAGACCTGCCCATTACTCCCGCGCGCGGCCTTCTCCCACTCAAGTTCATTTGGCAGATCAACCCGATAGCCTGCGGGAATGCGATGGGCGGCACGCAGCCGTGCATCCAGCCAGCGAGCAAACGCCCGCGCCTCAAACCAATTGAGCCCGTTCGCCGGATGGTTGGGCAAATCAAACGGCCAATACATACGATAAGGCGCGGATGTCCAGGTCGAGCGAAAGGCCAACTGCCCTTCGCTTGTCGAAACAGGCTCAGATCGCAGCACCTGCCCTGCGCGCCACACACCTAGCGTGCGCGCCTCCGGCCAATAGGCCGGGTTCTGATAGCCTTCCTGCAAGAACTGGGCATACTGGGCATTGGTAACCAGATAGCGCGCCATCCAAAACGTGGGGAGGGTCACGGTCTGAACGGGAAGGTCATCGGCTTCCTGCGATGCACCCGCGGGCGCATCACTGCCCACGATAAACGGGCCGCCAGGCACTTTCACCCACTCGATGTCGTCCACATTCATCACGGCGAGGCGAGGATCGCCCAGCGCAGCCAGCACCCGTCCGGCATAGACGCGCACACGCCTACTGTCCTGCGGCTGCTGCATGGCTTCGACCAACTGTGTGCGGATCACCGTGGACGCGCTCGCCTCCTCCAGCGCAAAACCCGCCACTGCCGCTTCCCCCACGACGACGGCGAGATGGGTAGGCAGCGGTTGCACAGCCCTCAACAGAGTACGCAAGATCGTGGATAACAGCATACCCGCCGCATGGTCGGGATAGGTGTACGCCTGATCCACCAACAGATGCAATACCTCAAGCCATTCGGGCTGTAACAGCGGCCCGGCCAGCAAACGCTGCAATTCAGGCGCGTTCTGGCCCTCACGCTCAAAACACTGGATCAAATAGGAAGCAACCAGAAAGTGGTGAAAGGCGCTGTGCAAAAAGCCGTAATGCAGCGCCGAATCCGCACCAGGGCCGCTCCCTACCTCACCGCGCAGTAGATTGTCCCACGCCGACAACTCCCAGAGGACGCCTCCATAGACGCTGCCCCCCGTATCCAGCCAGGTTGCCTCAAGCCGCTCCGCCACAGGTAGATGCCTGATCATCGCATCCAGTTGCGCTGCGGGCAGGCGGTTGTGCCATACCCCCCTATGGGTCGCCAGCCGCCAGGCCAATTCCTGCAGCAGCCGCAGCTTGGCGTGGACACGCGTCTCCGGCAGTTGCAGGTCATGGGATCGCCAGCGGCCCTCCAACATCAAGCGCAGCAGCCGGTCATAGAGTTCCATCTTGCTGGCGGGAGCGACCTGCTCAAGTTCGGCCAGGTTGGTCAGCATGGTCAGCATCAGCGGCGTCGCCGCCAGTTGCGCCAGTTCGGGCGATTGGCGCAACGCAATCCGCAGGGGCCATTCCAGCCTGCGGCGGCCATAGAACCAACTGCGAATAAAGCGCTGCACCTGGAGCGTCCCCAGTGGGGTCACCTCGACAACCGCCTGGGCCAGCGTGGCCGCCGCGGCTGGCTCATAGTCCACTTCAGACCGGCTGGTGAGGAGAAGGCGGGCGGCAGGCAGGCGGCGCAGATGCGTCAAGGCTAGCGCCCAATGCGGCGCCAGATCATTCGCCCGGCGCATCTCGTCCCATCCATCCAACAAAATCAACAGCGGGAACATTGGGGTCTTGAGCAGGCCAGCGAGCAACTGCTCCACCGATTCCACAGGGAGTGCGGGCGCTTGCAGCGCAGCCACGCGCGCCGCGGCCTCCAGTGTATCCTCCACACGCGGGTGGTCGGGCAGTAAGGAGGCAAGGTCTGCCAGCCGCACAAAAAGCGGGATCTCGATATCCGAGCCAGTGGGCCATGCGGCCAGGCTGCGCTGTGCAGCGCGGGCGGCCTCATGGCGCAGGAGATGCGTCTTGCCGATACCGCCAGGACCGATCACGATCAACCGGCGAAACTGAGGGGCAAGTTGTGTCCACGGCTGGGGCTGTTCTTCCTGGAGTAAGTGACCAAATCCGCCGTGTAACGAGGAGATGACCCGCACATAAATCGGCTGTGAAATGCGGCCAGAGCGCGACGGCAACTGGGAGGGGAAGTAGACCGGCAGCCGCTCCATCTCCGATGCCACCGTTGCGAGATAGGAACGCAGCAAGGACGCATTGACGGGGAGTTCTGCCGCTTGTGACGGGCGCATAGGCTGCATCTGCACCCAATGGCCGACTAACTGGCGGCCCTCCGGGTCGTCCGCATCAATGTGCAGCGAAGCCAGCGGGCCGAACCCCGCCGAACGCAGGAGATCGTTGGTTTCCACCTCGTCAAGTTCAAGCGCGCGCGCCACGCGCAACAGGCCGTGCCAGGAGCGCGGATGCGTCACAATGCCTGACATCCAATTCGCCACGGTGCGCCGCGGCAGCCCAGCCAATTCGGCAAGCTGCCCATAGCTGTAAAGGGAGCGCGTAACAAAATAGCCTAAGCAGTCGGCTAAGCTTGGGAACGTCATTGGTCCAAAACTGTGCTTGCGATAGATAGACTACGGATCGTGCTGGCCGTCTACGCTGTTGCGGCAGGAAGATGCTCACACAGCCAGCGGTGTAGTAAGGTAGCTTTGGGGTGTGGAGCAACGCCCGTATATTCCATCAACAGCGTCGCCACATCGAGCCAG
>CAZYQJ010000068.1:0-13704 GCA_964649925.1 uncultured Litorilinea sp. | reverse complement strand
CGGTCGAACATGCTGAGCAGCCGTTCCTGGGCCACGCGCAGTTCTTGGCGGATGCGCGCCAGGGCATCGCTGGCCCCATCCACCACTTCGCCGCGGTCGTTGATGCAGCGCCCGATCTCGGCAATCACATGGCTGCACGGCTCGATGTTGGCGGCCATTTCAGCCAGCCGCGGGAAGGAGTGTTCCAACTTGGTCAGCGTATTGTGCAGCGTGCGCGCCCGCAACAGTGTGTTGCGTATCTCCACCAGTTCTTGGGCCAGGAGGGTTGCGCCGCGCTCGGAGCGCTCCAGTTGAGGCCGGACATCATGTACGCCGCCAAAGCCCAGGTCGGTCTTTTGGTCGAGCAGGCGGGCGGCTTCCACGGTCTGGGCCATCCACTCCCGCGCGGTCTCCAGGTCGTCGCTGGGCAGCAGCGCCAATGCCAAGTCTCTGCCGCCGCTAAAGGCGCAGTGCGCGGCCACACGCTCCAGTATCTTGTCGTATTCCAGAACCTTAAGTGTTCGCGGATTCATCTTCTTTCGGCGTGTCTTAGCACGCGCGCCTCATCCCTGCGGTCGCCAATCAAGCGGCATCGGCGATCATAATAACACAGCCCAAAAGCGGGAAACAAAGCTATTGGGTCACATAACCCAAGCGGCGCAGCATCGCCTCACGCCGCCGCCACTTCTCCCATACCTTGACCCAAAGCTCCAAATAGACCTTTGTGCCCACCAATTCCTCAATTTCAGGCCGGGCCGCCTGGCCGATCTTTTTGATCATGCGCCCGCCCTGGCCCAGGACGATGCCCTTTTGCGACTCGCGTTCCACATAGATCACCGCTGAGATGTAGGTCATGGTCTCGCTGCGCGGGATGAACTCGTCCACGATCACGGCGATGCTGTGCGGGACTTCCTGTTCAAGCAGGCGCAGCGCCTGCTCGCGGATCAATTCGGCCACAATAAAGCGCGTCTGCAAGTCGGTCACCTGGTCGGCGGGATAGTAGCGCGGGCCAACGGGCAGCAGTTGGCGCAAGGGATCGATCAGATCATCCACGCCCGCGCCGGTGAGCGCGCTGAACGCCACCGGATACAGCCCGCGTTCCTCGCCTGGCGGGTCGCCCATCCAGGCCAGCAGCGCGCCGTACTCCAGGCGACGGTCGTCAAGACGGCCATCGCCGCTCTCCACGTCCAGTTTGTTGAGGCCCAGGATCACCGGCGGCAGCGACCCTTTGCGATGCTGCACCGTCCGCAGCACATCGGCGATCACCATCTCCTCGTCGGTGGGCGGCGTGTTGATGTCAACCAGCCACAGCACCACGTCGGCATCATCCACTGTTTCGGTCGCTACCTGCACCATGTATTCGCCCAACTTGTGCTGCGGCTTGTGGATGCCAGGCGTATCCAAGAACAACATCTGGGCATCGTCCAGCGTCAGGATGCCCAAAAGCTGGTCGCGCGTGGTCTGCGGCTTGGGGCTGGTGATGGCGATCTTCTGCCCCAAGAGCCGGTTGAGCAGCGTAGACTTGCCCACGTTGGGCCGCCCGATGACTGCAATAAAGCCGCTGCGGTGATCCTCGGGCAGCGTCTCCGGCTCGAATTCGCTATTTAGTTGGTCCGGCGTCAAGTCATCCATTGCACCAATGCCCTATACCCACCCTGCAGGGTGGCAGCCATGTCAGGCCGCGGCCTGACTTACACGCGCATGCGCCGAAAACTGCAGCCGGACAGGTTACCCGTCATGGGCAGCCCGGCGACGTTACTACCGCATCTGCGGCGGCGCTTTGGGCAGCGTCAGATGCACCGTTCCGGTCGCCTCATTGTCCTGGCGCGTGCGCCAGCCATAGGTTGCGCTCAAATAGCGCAGATACGGGTCGGGGTTGAGCACTTGCTCGATCATATAGGTCGATCCGGTGAGCAGGATGATGTCCTGATCCGTTCGCATCGACTTGGCGACCGCCAACGCCTGCCGCGGGTCGGAGATGACCAGCACTGGCGTCTCGCCGGTCACGCTCTCGATCCCGTTGCGGACTGAGGCCGGGTCCTGCCCCTTGTAGGACGCGCCGGTGACAATGATCGTCTTGGCGATGCGTGCCAGCGCGGCAAAGACCTGAGACGGCACACGCTTGCCCGATATCCCGACCACCATGATCTTGCCGCGGTCGGCAAATTTGCTCTCCACCTCGCCGACCAGGGCGCGCATCTTCTCGATATTGTGGGCCATGTCGGCGTAGACATGTTCTTCCACGCGCCAGAACCGGCCCGGCAGCCGCGCCGCGATAAAGCGATCCAGCACAGCGCGCTCATCCAGCCCAGGCTGGAAAAGCCTGAGTACCGACAGGCTGAGGGCCGCGTTCCATTTCTGGTAGGCAGCGTTGATCAGCGACTCTTCGGGGACCGGCGTCAGGTGCATCTGGGCCAGATGCGCTTCCAGCGCGCACACGTCCGCTTCCCCCACCAGGGTGAGCGGCGCACCCAGTTCCTCACAGACCGCGGCGATGATCTCCTGGTTTTGCGGGTCGGTGTCGGTCGTGAAGAAGGGCACGCCAGGCCGGGCAATACCGGCTTTGTCCAGCACGCGCTGCCACTGCACCCGGCCCAGGACATGGGCGTGGTCGCTGCCGACATTGGTCAGCACCGTGGCGACCACATCCAGGGCGCGGGTCTGGTCATAGCGCCCGCCCACGCCGGTCTCCATCGCCGCCCATTCGACCCCGTGCAGTTCAAACAGCGCCAGCGCCACCAGGATCGAAACTTCATGGAACGTGTGAGCATGGTGCGGGTTGTGCAGCGCCATCCGCACGCAGTGGGGCTGGATGCGCCGCTGCCACACCTCGTTGATGTCGGCCTGGCTGGCAAACTGCCCGTCGATGCTGAACCGCTCGCGGTAGTCAAACAGGTGGGGACTCATAAAGGCCCCACTCCTGCCCATCGTGCCGAAGCCCATCTCCAAAAAGCGACAGGTTGACCCCTTGCCGCCTGTGCCCGCCACATGGATCAGTTTGGTGGGGTGGCCCTTGGGCCACAAGGTGCGGATCGACTCGCGCAGCAGTTCCAGCCGCACCAGTTTTTGGATCGCCCACTCTGCATGGTATATCTGGTCAACCGTGTTGTAGTACGGAAAATTCGGTTCGAAGTCCACAGCCGCCTCTATTCCAGCGTTTCCGGCTTGACCGTGGCCTGGATGCGCGCCACCTCGGCGGCGATGATGGCCTGGACACTCTCCACCAGCCCATCCAGCGCGATCTCATGCACCTCGCCGGTGCGCCGCAGTTTGAGTTCCAGCGCGCCCGCCTTCAATCCCTTGCCGCCTACCGTCAGGCGCAGCGGGATGCCGATCAGGTCGGCGTCATTGAACTTGACCCCGGCGCGCTCATCGCGATCATCATACAGCACTTCCACCCCTGCGGCCTGCAGATCGTCGTAGATTTGGTCGGCGGCGGCGATGACCTCCGGCGATTTTGCATTGCCCAACCCGACGATGATCACCTGGTAGGGCGCGATGGTGATCGGCCATTGGATACCGTATTCGTCGTGATGATGCTCGATCACGCATGCCAGCAACCGGCCCGACCCGATGCCATAGGAACCCATGACAATCGGCTTGGACTCGCCGTTCTCGTCCAGGTAGGTCGCGCCCATCGCCGCGCTGTAGCGCGTGCCCAACTTAAAGATGTTGCCAACCTCCACCCCGCGCACCGTGCGCTGCGGCGCGCCGCAGCGCGGGCAGGCATGACCGTCCGCCGCAGCCACAATGTCCAGCACCATGTCGGCCTCGTAATCGCGGCCATAGTTGACGTTGCGCACATGGGTGTCGGGCCGGTTAGCCCCGGCGACCAGGTTGGGGCTGGCGGCCACCAGGTCATCCACCACCACGGTTACCCGCTCGCGATCGATCCCAATCGGCGACCCATAGCCCGGTTCCGCGCCCACCGCGCGGATCTCCTCAGTGGTCGCGGGGCGCAGCCGCCGCGCCTTGAGCGCGTTGGTGAGTTTGGTCTCGTTCAGTTCCATGTCCCCGCGCACCACCGCAAAGACAAACTGCTCATAGGTCTCGCCGTTCTCGCCGTTGTCAGCGTCCAGTTCGGCCACCAGAAAGACGGCCTTGGCTGTCTCAGCCTGCGGGATGTCGAGGAAGTCGGCCAGGGCGGCAATGGTGGTGATGCTGGGCGTATGCACCTCGGCCAGCGGCGCGGGCGCGGCGGCGGGCGGCGCAGGTTTGCGAAAGACCGCGATCTGGCGGTTGGCGCTGTAGCCGCAGGCATCGCAGATCAACAGGGTATCCTCGCCCACCGGGGTCAACGCCATAAACTCATGCGCCATCGTGCCGCCCATCATACCCGTGTCGCTCTCCACCGCCACCACATCCAACCCGGCGCGGCGAAAGATGTTGAAATACGCCTGGTAGATCTGGGGATAGATCGCATCCAGCCCGGCAGCATCGCGGTCAAAGGTGTAGGCATCCTTCATGGTGAACTCGCGCACACGGATCAAGCCCCCGCGCGGGCGCGGCTCATCGCGGAACTTGGTCTGGATCTGGTAAAGCAGCACGGGCAGTTGGCGGTAGCTGCTGATCATGGCGCGCGCCAGGTCGGTCATGATCTCCTCATGCGTCATGCCCAGGCAGTAGTCACGCCCGTTGCGATCCTTGAGGCGCGCCATATCATCGCCGATCTGCTGCCAGCGGCCCGACTCCCGCCACAGGTCGGCGGGATGCACCATCGGTAGGGTGACCTCTTGGCCGCCGATCGCGTCCATCTCTTCGCGCATGATCTGTTCGATCTTGTGTTTGACCCGCAGGCCGAGCGGCAGGTAGTCGAAGATACCGGCGGCGATGGGATGGACGAGGGCGGCGCGCAGCAGCAGTTGATGGCTGGCGATCTCGGCTTCGGCTGGCACTTCGCGCAACGTCTGAAAAAAGAGACGCGTCATTCGCATGAGAATTGGCTCCGCACGATCTGGTGATGGTCAGAAACACAGGTTCAAAAACCGCCGGGACACCGGCGGACGTGTGCTATGTCAGCGGTGAGTATATGCCTCCCGGTAGGCAGATGTCAAAAGATCGGGCGAAACCCATCTGGATTGCCCATCAGGATCAAAATCTGGTAGTGTTGAGAGGGTAGAGAATATGGTATACTGACAGACGCCAGCCTTAGGACTGTGATGAGGATAGAGCATCAAGTGCATGGCGCTCCGCGCGATGCACAACATTTGCCCCTCTCGGCAAGGAGAGATCATGACAACACCGCTCCCCTGGGTGCGCCACTATGAGCCGGGTGTACCCCAAACGATCGAGATTCCCGACGTCCCGCTCTATCAGTTACTGGTGGATTCGGCTGCCAAATTCCCGGATCACGTTGCCACGCGTCTAGTCCTGAAGTATCTTAAGTTTGGGCTGGTGATCCAGTCCAAAATGACCTATCGAGAGTTGAACGAAGCGTCGGATCGTTTTGCCACCGCGCTGCAGGCGTTGGGGGTGCGCCAGGGGGATCGGGTGGCTCTCATGCTTCCCAATCTCCCACAATATGTGATCGCCTATTTTGGGACCCTCAAGGCCGGGGGCGTCATCGTCAACACCAACCCGACCTACACCCCGCGCGAATTGCAGCACCAGTTGCACGACAGCGGTGCAGAGACCATCGTCATGCTCAGCGGGCTGTATCAACGGTTGGCGCAGGTCCGCGAGCAGACGGCGATCAAGCGAATCATCATTGCCGATGTTCCCGATACGCTGGGCTGGCCGTTCAAGCGGCTGGTCGAACGCCAGGTACGCTCAACCGGCATGATGACGACGCTGCCTGCATCGCCAGATATTCACTCGTTTAGCGAACTGCTTCGCACCTATCCGCCCCAGCCGCCGCAGGTGAACTACTCGCCCGACGATGTGATCCTGCTGCAGTATTCAGGCGGGACCACAGGCGTGCCCAAGGGGGCCATGCTCACCCACCGCAACCTGGTCGCCAACTCCTATCAGATGGACGCCTGGTTTACCAAGATCGAGTATGGCAAGGAAAAATTGCTGGGCGCGCTGCCGTTCTTCCATGTCTACGGGATGACCGTGGGGATGCTGCTGTCTATCTTTTCGGGCGGCGAGTTGATCATCGTGCCCGACCCGCGCAACACAGATCATGTGATCGAGGTCATCGCGCGGGAAGGGGTGACGCTCTACCCAGGCGTGCCCACCATGTACAACGCCATCAACAACCACCCGCGCCAGGCGGAGTTCAACCTGCGGTCGGTGAAGGCCTGTCTCAGCGGCGGGACGGCGCTGCCGGTCGAGGTCGCGACCCGGTTCGAACAGATCACCGGTGGGCGGCTGGTCGAGGGCTACGGGCTGAGTGAATCCTCTCCGGTCGCCTCAGCCAACCCCATCTATGGTGAACGCCGCGCTGGTTCGATTGGCCTGCCCATCTCCAACACCCTGATCGAGATCGTGGCACTTGAACCGGACGCTGACGGCGAGTACGCTACGCTGGGGCCTGGCGAGGAAGGGGAACTGGTCATCTACGGTCCGCAGGTGATGAAGGGCTACTGGAACAACTCGGAGGAGACCGCCAGGACGATTAACAGCAAGGGCGGGCTGCACACGGGTGACATCGCCAAGATGGATGAGGATGGCTACTTCTACATCGTCGACCGCAAAAAGGATGTAATCATTGCCAGCGGCTACAACATCGTGCCGCGCGAGGTCGAAGAAGTCCTGTTCACCCACGTCAAGATCATGGAAGCCGCGGTCGCAGGCATCCCCGACCCCAAGCGGGGCGAGACCGTCAAGGCCTATATTGTGCTGAAAGAGGGCCAGACCTGCACCGTGGACGAAATCCGAACCTATTGCAAAGAGTACCTTGCACCCTACAAAGTGCCTACCCTGGTCGAGTTCCGCAAGGATCTACCCAAGACCCAGATCGGCAAAGTCCTGCGCCGTCTGCTGGTGCAGGAGGAGATGGAAAAGATCAAGCAGGGAGCCGGGGATGGGCAGCGGGAGCCGAGTACGGAAAGTTAGCTGCCCGGCTTCCCGGCGCGAGCGGTTACCCTAACATCTTCAGCCCATAGCCGCCATCCACTTCGATGGTTTGACCGACGATCATGGCGGCTTGGTCGCTGCACAGCCAGGCGACGACCGCGCCCACATCCTCCGGCGTGACCAGGCGGCCCGCGGGGGTGTTGCGCTGCGCATGGTCGACCATTTCGGCGCGCATGGGGAAGGAATTAAGCGCGCCGGTGATGACCAGGCCAGGACTCACGCAGTTGGCTGTGATCCCATCTGGGGCCAGTTCGACGGCGAGATAGCGGGTCAACGCCTCTAGCGCCGCCTTGCTGATGCCGATGATGCCGTACTGCGGAAAGACGCGCCTGCTGCCCGGGCTTGTGAGGGTGATGATGCGTCCCCACCGCTGGCGGCGCATGTGGGGCGCGGCAGCCTGCGCGGCGGCCAGCAGGCTGCGCGTGTTGACGTTGACCGTCCACTCCCAATCCTTGCCCGTCAACTCAGTGACAGGCTTCAGCACGCCGCTGGCCGCGTTGCCCACCAGGATATCCAGCCCGCCCAACTGCGCCACAGCCTCATCCACCACGCGCCGCGCCTCTGCCTCTTGATGCAGGTTGGCGCGCACCAGCGCGACCTGCACCCCAAACGCGGCGGCAGCGGCCGCGGTCTGCTCGGCCTCAGCGCGTTTGCGTGCATAGTGAATGGCGACATGACAGCCTTGGGCCGCCAACGCCAGGGTGACACCGCGGCCAATGCCGCGACTGCCGCCCGTAATCAGGGCTTTTTTGCCTGCCAGTGTCATAAGGCCGCTTTCTGCGTGCGCGGTCTACCAATCCAGGGCGAGCAGGCGCAGCAGTTCTTCAGTGGTTGTGCTGTTACGCACGCGCACGCGCCGGATGCGGAAGAGGTCGTCGCTGCGATGTGTCGCGCCCTGCGCCGTCGTGACCCCGGCCCAATAGCCCGCCTCGCGGAAGATCGCAATTGTCAGGTCGTCGTATTCGCCCGCCGGGTAGGAGACAAAATAGGGGCGCACGCCCAGTTCATACTGGATCGTTTCCAGGCTGCCCAACGCCTGCCAGATAAGATAATCCCGATCCTTATTCTTGAGCGATACATGATTGCGCCCGTGAGATTCAATCGACATCCCCGCGGCGTACATCTCGCGCACCATATCCCAGGTCAAATAGCCTTCCCGCTGCTCGTCGATGAAGTCGGTCACCACAAAGAAGGTGGCGGTCATGCCTCGTTCGCGCAGCAGCGGGAAGGCATGTTCGTAGTTGTCGCGATACCCGTCGTCAAAGGTGATGATCACCGGCTTTTCGGGCAGAGGCTCGCCCTGGTTCAAATGGGCCAGCAGCGTATACAGGCTGATCGGCGTATATCCGGCCTGCTGCATGGCGTCAAGGTGCGCGGCAAAGGTCTGCGGCGTGACCGACAGATCAATGCGGTAACGGTCGGCCCCGGCGGGCGGCTCGCTGAGATAGTGATACATCAGGATGGGCACGCGTGCGCTGCGTGCCTCGCCATCCGGCGTGGGGGCAACGGCCGGGGTTGGCTCGACAGGCACAGGCTCAGCGGGTGCGGCCTCCACCGGCGCAGGGTCTGTGGGCGCGGGGTCGGCGGCAATGGGCTGCTGCAATGCCTCGGTGATGGGCAGCGTGGGCGAGACCGTAGCGGCAGCATTCATCACGGCGGCAATGACCCCGATTCGATCTCCCGGTTCTTCGCTTCCCCCCACGGGCGTCGGCGTCGGCAGCAGTACCCGCATCCCCGGCGTCGGCGTTGGGGCGGGCGTTGCTTCTTCGGGATCGATCCGCGGCCCCAACATCGACTCTGGCACAGCGGGCTGCGCGGCCAGAAACCCCAATAAGGGGGATGCGCCGACCGCGGTCGGCGTGGCGCTGGCCTGCGCCGGGGTCGTAGCGGTTGGGAGAGGCGTCCAGGTCGGTGTGGCGGGTGGGCGGGTGCGTGTCGGGCTGGCTGTCAAGGATGCCGTGGGTGTCTGTGAGGGCGCTTCGGTCGAGGTCGCCGTGGCCGTTTGCATCTCCTGGGGCAGTTCTTGACCGCCGACCAGCCGCGCCGCGCCGTGGCTAAAGACCAACAAGAGCAGGGGAAGCAAGGCCCATACTGCCCAACGAAGTCTGCGATGCGTGAGAAGCGATTGAAGATGAACTGGCACAGCCCCACCCAGGAGGTTTGTAAGTTGATGCAAGATGGTACGCACGGTGTAATACACGACCGCAGTAGGCAATCCTATCATGGCGTGCAGGCTCGCGCAATCTGACAGACGTACCGGTCACAAACATCACGGGCTGCAATTGCACAGAGATTCAATGCGACGGGCTGAAACATTGCATGGCAGCAAATTATACAATCGGCGTGGTGAATATCTGACGTGGTTGACAAACCAGGGGGGTGTAGCCTATACTTCGTTGACAAACGGAATCCGGTCATTCCTCAAATTTCCCAGCTGTGACCGTACGCGCCGACAGGTGATCTTATAGGGTAGATGCGCTGGAACCTATCTCCATTCCGCACCGTTGGCAATGGCGCGCGCAGAGACATACATCGAGGTAGGGGATGCGGCTCTGTCAGGTCAACGTGGCCGCGCCACGACACACAGGCTAACCCGTTCTACAGATTCGAGGGGCCATGTATAGGGAGAAAATCCGCGAGTATTACGATCATCTTAGCCGGAGCTACCGTAAAGTTGCCGACTACATCATGAGCAACTATTACGAGGTGTCGTTTATGACCGCGGCCCAACTGGCCTTCGCTGTAGGCGTGGATACCACCACCGTGGTGCGCTTTTCGCAGCGGCTTGGCTATAACGGCTACCCCGAACTGCTGAACGATATCCGAGACCAGGTCAAGGCGGAGATCTATGCGGCCTATGAGCCGAAGGAACTCTCCCCGGATGACCCGGCCGGGGCCTTCAAAGACCGGGCCGAGCAAGAGCAGCACAACCTCAAGCAGATGTTGATCCATAACCCGCCCGAACAGGTGCAGCGTGTGGCTTCGGCGCGAGTACTGAAGCAGGAATTCGGTTTTCGCAGCGCTGGCCAGCAGGAAGATCGCACTCGTTATTCGTCGGCAGACTTTACCATTGAGTCCCAGATGCTGACCGGCGATCTCAATGTCATCGATGTCGAGTGGGTGGTGCAGTACCGCATTCAGGATCCCATCAAATACCTCTATCAGCAGCGTGAACCCGACCGTACCCTGCGCGACATTTCCGAGTCGGTGATGAGGCGTGTGGTCGGCAATCGCCTCGGTTCAGAGGTGTTGACCGTGGGGCGGGTGGAAATAGCCCAGGCTGCCAGGGACGAAATCCAGAGCATCATGGACAGTTACAATTCAGGTCTGCACATCATCACCGTGGAGCTGCAGGACGTGGTGCCACCTGTGGCGGTGCGGCCGGCCTTCAACGAGGTCAACGAAGCCCGCCAGGAGCGCGAGCGGATGATCAATGAAGCCACCAAACGCGCCAACCAGCAGATACCCCGTGCCGAGGGTGAGGCACAGCGGCTGATTGCGGAAGCCGAGGGCTATGCCACGGAGCGGGTAAACCGCGCGCTCGGTGAAACGGCACGCTTCCGCGCCATGCTGCAGGAGTACACGCAGGTGCCGGACGTCACCCGTGCTCGCCTCTACCTGGAAACCATGTCGGAGATCCTTCCCGGTGTGGGGCAGGTGATCATGGTGCAGGATGAGCAGGTGGGGCCGCTGCCCTTGATGAACATTCGTGATGCTCGCCAGGGAGATAACAAATGAAGCCCATTGTCACCCTGGCTGCCCTCGTTGTTGCGGTAGCCGCTGCCCTGACCCTTTCTTCCGCCGCCTTTGTTGTCGATGAGGCGGAGCAGGCCATTATCGTTCAGTTTGGGGAGCCGCGAGGGGACGTCATCAGCAAGCCCGGTCTGCACTGGAAGCTGCCCTTTATCCAGGAGGTTCGTCGCTTCGATCGGCGTCTGCTGATCTGGGACGGCGATGTCGGGCAGATCCCGACCCTGGGAAGAGAGTTCATCCAGGTCGACACCACGGCCCGCTGGCGTATTGTTGACCCACTGCAATTCCTGCGCAGCGTGCGCGACGAGAGGGGCGGTCGCAATCGGCTCGACGATATCATCGACTCAGTGGTACGCGATACGGTTTCTGGCACGGAGCTGGAGGAGATCGTGCGCTCTGGTGACTGGAATGTATCGGTGGAAGAGCTGGATGAGATCGAGCAGGAACGTGAAGATGTGGCGCTCACTCAACGTCCCAAGCTGGGTCGCGAAAAGCTCGAGGCAGTCATCCTCGAAAGTGCGTCGCGCCTGATGCCCGAACTGGGTATCGAACTGATCGATGTGCGTATCAAGCGCATCAATTACATAGATTCGGTGCGGCGTCAGGTTGAGAATCGCATGATATCCGAACGTCAGGCCATCGCCGAACGCTTTCGGGCGGAAGGGCAGGGCCGGAGCCTGGAAATCATGGGTGAGATGGAGCGGGAGCTGCGGCGTATCAACTCCGAAGCGGCGCGTCGCGCGGAGGAAATACGCGGCAACGCCGATGCGGAAGCTATTCGCATCTATGGCGAAACCTTTGGCGCCGATCCAGAGTTCTATTCCTTTATCCGAACCCTGGAAACCTACAGGACTTTGGGAGACAACGCTACCTTGATGATCCGCGCCGACTCCGACTTCTTCCGCTACCTGGAGAAAATTGCCAGGTAATGAGACACGGACAAGGGGATACAGCCCCTTGTCTATTATGTGACCGCTTTACACGGCAGGGAAATCCGGGATAATTCGCTCATACGGACGGTGGTTCGCAAGTTCGAAGGCTGGCTGCAAGTCTGCAGTGCGGCGCAACCCTGCAAACCATCTCTGCCATGAGCCCTTGCGGGGCTCCGGGTCATGGAGTCTTTAGCCTTGAAACAAGAAATGCCCGCCAAACTGGTCAAGTCTGCCATTCGCACTGTCGCGTTGTTTGCCACCTTTGCCGAGGCGGGACGACCTCTGTCTCTCGGAGAGGTTGCCGCTCGCCTGAAGGCGCCGAAGAGCAGTTGTTATGAGCTGCTCCAGACACTGATTCACCTTGGCTATATTCACGCCATCGATGAGGGAAGAAGCTACTATCCATCGCGTCGTCTCTATGAAGTGGCGGAACAGATAAACCGTTTCAACCCCATCAAGGAACGCATTCAGAACGAACTCAAGGCACTGCGCAACCTCCTAGGTGAAACGGTGTTCATCTGTCGGCTTCAGGGCACCAAGGTCGTTTACATGGAAGTTTACGAGGGGACGCACGCCATCCGCTATACGGCTCAGGTGGGCAATCTAAAGCCGGTCCACGCCAGTGCCGCCGGCAAGGCCTTGCTGGACAGTCTGGATGAAGAAGGCAGGGACAAGTTGTTCGCCGAAATGAGCCTGGCGCGGCACAGTGACAACACCATCACCGAGCGGCAAGCTTTGGAGACCAATCTCGCCCTGTGTCGCGAAAAGGGGATCTATACCACCTGTGGCGAAGATCTGCCAGATGTGATGGACATGGCTTACCCCGTCAGGGTGCGAGGGCGTCTGCTGGCCATCGGCCTGGCGGGTCCCATGCAGCGCATGGAAAGCCACTTCGACAGCTACCGCGAGGCGCTGATGGACACCATGAAGCGGATCCAGACGGAAGACTTCGTAGCGCCGACTGTACCAGTCATCTGATTCACTATCCTCGCCGCCCTTGGCACAAGAGCACTCTTTACTTCGGGTAGCCTTCCGCCATCTGGGTGCCGGTGGCGGAACGCTCCACCATGCCGTAGCTGGTCATGCCATCCCAGGTGTAGCGGGCACCGCTTTGCTGCAGGGTAAATCCCACGGCTCCCAGTGCGGCCATGTCAGGGTTGTTGACCCGAAAGGTGGACAGCAATGTGGAGCCGCCGATGTGATGGGTGCCAAGTTCCGATTCCAGCGTCAGTGATACATCGTCGCCTTCTTCCAGCACTTGCCTGATGAAAGGTATCTTCACCGGTTGGGCAGGATACATCTTGCCGTTCAGGTACACATAGCCGATATGGTAGAGCTGTGCCGTGTCGCTGGGTGGGTAGGCGATATAGCCGAAGGCGCGACCGTCGGGAAACACCGCTGACTGCCAGCAATGGCCGCGAAAGGCGTTGAGAGGGCGGATGCTCTGGCGTTTGATGCGCGAGCCCAGACAGCGGAACTCCCGTTGTTCACCGTCCAGCGTGAATGTTCCCTCCCCGCGAAAAAGATGCTCCAGACGCCAGCCGACCCCCATGCTTTGGACGTTCTCCTGCTCTGCCCTGGTCATGGACGCCACCTTGTCCGGGGAATAGTCCTGCACCCAGGCAGGTGTCACCATGGTAAGTTCTGCCTCTAGCGTTACCGGCACTCTAGGATTGCCTGCGAGAGTGCGGCTGATCTGCTCGCCCAGGGTGCCGAGCTGAGCGGTGCCGCTATAGCGCAGTTGCCAGCGGCGGAAGGGCTCGATGCAGCGAAAGGTGAGAGGGCCTGCTCCAAACACCGACGGCTTGCCGTCGGGGCCCATGGAGGGCGGTGCGGGGCCGCGGCCGGTGTCGTGCAGCACGCGGCCATCGCCGAGGGCGAAATTGGCCTGATACTGCCTATTGTCCCACGAGTGGCCTTCGGCCTCAATGCCTATGCGGGGGAAGCCGAAGGCGCCGTTTTCCTCGAATAGCCATACTGACGTGCTTTCCCGCATATCAGGATCTTCGGGCTGGGCGGG